>NZ_JBFAXR010000098.1:0-34095 GCF_040680895.1 Streptomyces sp. NPDC051940
GGTCACCACCCGCAAGGGCTGATCCCCCGGAACCGAAGCAGGCCCTCCACCATCTTCCGGATGGGGAGGGTCTGTTCGGCTTTACGGGCCCGGCGTGAGCCGGGGCCGCCCCTTCGCCGTGGCACGGCTCAGCCGGCCGCCTCCGCCACCCGGTCCGCGCAGTAGTCGCGGGCGTCCGTGTAGCGCTTGACGGGGTCCGAGGCGTAGTCCCAGGGCGTGGCGCCTATGAAGCCGTCGATGTGGCGGAACTGCTCCACGGCCTCCGGATAGCGGTCCTGCCAGTACAGGCACCAGGCGAGGAAGTGGCGCACCGGCCGCACCCCGCGGTCGAGCGGGTCGGCCGCCGCCACGTCCGCCAGACAGGCGTCGACGGCGGCGACGACCTCGGGGCGCTTGTAGTACTCGTCCGGGTCGAGGTCGCGCTGCGACTGCTCGTACTCGAAGTGCGCCTGCAGCGGCAGGAGCGTCAGCAGCGAGCCCGGGTAGGCGCGGGCGGCGGCCATGTCGGCGAACTGCCGCGCCGCCTCGTGCGAGCCGCGCCACTTGGCGCACCAGTACTGCAGCGCGCGGGTGTACGCCGCCAGGTGGTACGGATCGCGCTTCTCCGTCTCCGCCCACAGGGCGCGCATCTGCTCGTGCGGATAGCCCAGACCCATGGCGAGGGCCATCTCCACGATGTACGGGCTCGGATCGTCCCCGCCCAGCGCCTGGGCCTCGGCGCACGCCTCGCGGGCCCGGTGCAGTACGTCGTGGAAGCGGCGCGCCGCCTCCTCACCGACGGTGCTCCCCGTGCCGTTGCCGCGGATCGCCCAGGCCACGTCGATCAGCGCGTCGGCGTTGACCAGCGCCGCTCCCGGGTCGTGCGGGTGGGCCCGGCGCCAGGCCACCAGCCACGCGTCGTCCTCGGCGGCCTCGGCCGCCAGTACGCCCGCCCGGCGGTAGCGCTCGCGCCAGTCGGTCCCGGCCTCCGCGAGATACGCCGCGGCCTGCTGCCAGTCCCCGCCGCGGACGGCCGCGAGCACGGGTTCGTCGCGCGGGTGGCCGGGCTGGGAGCGCTCGGTGTCGAGCCGGTCCGGCGGCAGGAAACCGAGCTGTACGGACCCGGCGGACCGGGTCCGCCCCGCGGGCTGCTCCGCCGTCTCGCGCCGCGCCGTCCCGCTGCGGCCGCCCTGCGCCTTGCGCGCCTTGTAGACGGAGAACGCGATCGCGATGACGATGCTGAGGACGGGGATGATCAAGCGTTCCATGGGTTTCCTTCGGAGGGTCCGGGACGCGAACGCCCGCGTCCCGCAGGTCCCGGGGCCGGAGCCCCGGGTGGATCAGGTGCGCGTGCGGCCTCAGCCCATCGACGGGGTGGCCGCCCGGTGCGGCAGCAGCGTCCGCAGGGGCCCCGTGTTCGGGGTGTCGGAGACCGCCGCGTCCAGGGCGGCCTCCAGCCGCTCCTCGTAGCCCTGGGGCAGCCGCAGCGCCGCCTCCGCGCTCCACGACAGCTCCCACCACGCCTGCCGCGAGTCCACCAGCTCGAGCACGGCCAGCGACTTCAGCCCCGAGCGCAGCAGCGGGCGGGCGTACTCGCGGGCCGCCCGGCCGGTCGCGGCGGCGGCCTCGGCGGATTTGGGCAGCCGGTCGACTACGGCCCACTGGCGGCCGTTGTCGACGGCCCACAGCAGCGCGTCCAGGGTGCCCGGCCCGCCGCCGACCTCCGCGGTGGCCCGGCGCAGCTGCTCCGCGCCGCGGTCGACGTACGTCCGCAGCGACTCGTGCACCAGCTGCGGCCAGTCGGCCCGGCGCAGGGCGCGGGCCTCCGGGGTGAGCACGGCGTCCTCGAGGGCGGCGAGCGTCGCCGCGGGGTCGCGCAGCACGGCCAGCGCCGGGCGGGCGGGGGGCAGGCCGCGGCCGTCGTCGGGCAGCTGCGCGAGCAGCGCGACCCGGTCGGCGATCGGCGGGTGGGAGTCGTACGGGGAGGTCTCCTCGTGCGGCAGGTCGGCCCGCATCCCGGCCAGTTCGTCGCGCCGGGCGGCCAGCAGATGGCGCAGCCCGCCGAAGACCTCGCCCCGCGGGGGCAGCAGCCCGGCGCCCGTGCCGAGCGTGGCGTAGGAGTCCATGTAGTAGTCGAACGCCGAGTCCAGCACGGGTATCTCGCGCAGCGCGGAAGCCGTCACGTCCCGCCCCGCGACGCGCGCCGCGATCCGGTCGGCGGCCAGCTCCTGGGCGCGGCCGTCCTTGAGCGTCGCCCGCAGGTAGAAATGGGCGTACCCGATGAACGGCCTGGCCATCAGCCGGTAACTGAAGCCCGCGATGCCGGCGTTGACCTCCTGGGCCTCCTTGCCCTTCGCGATGCGCTTGGTGTTGCGCTTCTCCTGCTTGGCGCGCTCGCGCCCCACCGCCTTCTCGGCGCGCTCGTGGAACGCCTCGACGGTGCGCGACATCGTGTGGCGGCCGCGCAGGGTGACGGCGGACAGCCGGGTGTCGGCGTTGCAGTAGTGGCCCAGCTCGTGTCCGAGGACGGCGTACAGCTGGGGCTCGGTGAGGCCCGTCATCAGCGGTACGCCGACGCGCATCCGGCGGGTGCCCGGCAGCAGGCCCATCAGGCGCGCGTTCTCCGAGACGGAGGCGTTGACGTCGCCGGTCAGCAGGATCTCGTCGGGCGCGCGGGTGCCGGCCTCCCGGGCCAGCGTGCGCACCGACTGCCACAGCTCGGGCTGCTGCTGCTCGGTGACCACGAGGCCGTCGCCGCCCTTGTCCCTGGGCGCGCGTATCTGGAACATGCCCCGGACCAGGGGGATCGCGAGCAGAACGGAGACGATGACCAGCTTGACGGCTATCGACGACGGCACGTCACCGACGTAGATCACCACGTCGAGGCCGACGAGCAGGCCGAGCATGGCCACGCCCAGCAGATAGAAGCCGGCAAGCAACAGGAAGGCTCGCACCGCGCGCATAAGCGTCCCCCCTTGGGACGGTCGTTCGAATCGCCTGAGGTGAGGAGCATAGGGGACGCATATGACAGCGCATGCCGGGCGGTGCGGCGCCGCCCGACCGCCGCACGGGGAGATCACGCACCCGCACGGCGAGATGAAGCCCCCGCGCGCGGTGGACGCGCACTGCGCGCGCCCGTGCCCTCACGCCTTCCCGAGCGCCGTCTGTCCGCCCGCGGCGCCGACCACGGCGAGGGCGCGGTACACGGCGTACTCGGCGGCCGGCTTCTCGCTGTAGGACCACGGGACCGCGCCGACGTGGCCGTCCACGTGCCGCAGCTGCTCCACTGCCTCCTCGTACCGCTCGGCGCGGACCAGGAAGAACACCAGCAGATGGCGTACGTGCGGCAGCATCGGGTGGTCCGGGCGGGCGTGGCCCGCGGCGTACAGCGCGCCCGCGACGGCCTGGGTGACGACCGCGCTGCGGTAGAGGGTGGAGACCATGTTGCCGTCGGGGAGGTGCTCGTACACCGCGAACAGCGGCAGCGCCGGCACCAGGCTGCCCTCGGGCGCGGAGGCCGCGGCGCGCTCGGCGAAGTCGTACGCGTCCTCGCGCGAGCCGTGCCACTTCTCGCAGGCGTACTGGAGTGCGGCGAGGTGCGCGCCCATATGGTCGGGCGCCTGGGACTCGGTGCGCGCCCACAGCTCCTCGAAGTCCGCCTGCCGGTAGACCAGGCCGCGGGCGACCGTCAGCTCGATGATGTTCGGCACCGGGCTGCCGGGGCCGAGCAGCCGGGCCTCGTCGCAGGCCTTGCGGGCCTCCTCCAGGATGATCCGGTAGTCGGCGGCGCCGGAGCCCGCCATCCACGCCTGGCGTACCAGGAACTCCGCGAACACCTCGGCGCCGCCCGCGTCCTTCGGGGCCTCCGCGCGCCAGCGCCGCAGCCACGCGCCGCCCTCGCCGGGCCGCTGCGCGAGCTCGTACGCCGCCGCGCCGGCCAGCGTCTGCACCCGCTGCCAGCGCAGCTCCCAGTCGTCGCCGGTCAGCGCGAGCAGCCGGGCCGCGGGCGCCCAGTCCTGTTCGCGCAGTACCTCGTCGAGGGCCTCGACCAGCTCGTGGTCGGGTCCGGGCAGCCGGATGTCGAGGTCCTCCACCGGTACGAAGCCGACCTGCACGGCCGGATCGGCCATGGTGCCGGCCCGTCCCGAGCCGAGCTCCCCGCCCGCGGCCCGGTTGCGGCGCAGCATCCGCGTCGCCAGCAGGACGACGAGGGCTACGAGGGTGAGCGTGAGAAGGATTTCCATGGCTGGTCCTGGCTCTTCGTCGGGGGCTGGGGTCGGGGGTCGGGTCCGGCCCGGGCGGTCCGGACACGTGCGGCTCTACCTCCCAGCAAACCAGACGCGCCCCCCGGTGCGGGGACTACCCTCGGTCCGCATGAGCGACCAGAGTTTCGAGACCCTCGCCATCCACGCCGGCCAGGAGCCGGACGCCGCGACGGGAGCCGTCGTACCGCCGATCCACCAGGTGTCCACCTTCAAACAGGACGGGGTGGGCGGACTGCGCGGCGGCTACGAGTACAGCCGGTCCGCGAACCCGACCCGCACCGCCCTCGAGGAGAACCTCGCGGCGCTGGAGGGCGGCCGCCGGGGCCTGGCCTTCGCGTCGGGCCTCGCCGCGGAGGACTGCCTGCTGCGGACGCTGCTGTCGCCGGGGGACCACGTGGTCATCCCCAACGACGCGTACGGCGGCACCTTCCGGCTCTTCGCGAAGGTCGTCTCGCGGTGGGGGGTGGAGTTCTCCGTCGCGGACACCTCCGACGCCGAGGCGGTACGGGCGGCGATGACCCCGAAGACGAAGGTCGTCTGGGTGGAGACCCCGAGCAATCCGCTCCTCGGCATCACCGACATCGCGCTGGTCGCCGGGATCGCCCGGGCGGGCGGCGCGCGGCTGGTCGTCGACAACACCTTCGCGAGCCCGTATCTGCAGCAGCCCCTCGCCCTCGGCGCGGACGTCGTCGTCCACTCGACGACCAAGTACATGGGCGGCCACTCCGACGTCGTCGGCGGCGCGCTGATCACGGCCGACGAGGCGCTCGGCGAGGAGCTGGCGTACCACCAGAACGCCATGGGCGCGGTCGCCGGGCCCTTCGACGCGTGGCTGGTGATGCGCGGCATCAAGACCCTGGCGGTACGGATGGACCGGCACGGGGAGAACGCGGCGCGGATCGCCGCGATGCTGACCGACCACCCGGCCGTCAGCCACGTCCTCTACCCCGGGCTGGAGAGCCACCCCGGACACGAGATCGCGGCCAAGCAGATGCGCGGCTTCGGCGGCATGGTCTCCTTCCGCGTCGCGGCCGGCGAGGAGGCGGCGGTGGCGGTCTGCAACCGCGCGAAGCTGTTCATCCTGGGCGAGTCCCTGGGCGGCGTGGAGTCGCTGATCGAGCACCCGGGCCGGATGACGCACGCCTCGGCGGCGGGCTCGCCGCTGGAGGTGCCCTCCGACCTGGTGCGCCTGTCGGTGGGCATCGAGGCGGCGGACGACCTGATCGCGGATCTGCGGCAGGCGCTCGGCTAGCCGGCGGGAGCCGGCGGACACCGGTCGCCGCCGCGGCTCACCAGTCGGTGAAGTCGGGCGTCGTCGGGTTCGTCGGCTCCACCCAGCCGTCGGACGTCGCGGCCCAGACCGCGAGCGCCACCAGGACGGCCAGCGACAGGAACCAGAACGTGTACCGCGTGATCCGGCGGCGGCGCAGGAGACGGCGGCCCCGGCGGGCGGACCGGTCGGCCAGGGACGGGGGCACCAGCGGGTAGCCGGTGTCGAGCAGCCGCCGGACCTCGGCCTCCTTACGGTCGACGGAGCTCATGGGGCGACCCCTTCCCGGCTCGTACGGCATGCGGGACCGGCCTCACGCCTCGTACGGCATGCGGGCCCGGCCTCACGGCTCCCACGACGCTCTCCCCGACCGTTCACGCGCCCTCCCCCGCCGCTCACGTGGCCGCCCCCTCGGCGCGCGTGCCGTGCGCGCGGGCCGGGTCCTTCCGGCCCGCCGGGCGGGTGAGGGCCGCCGACAGCGCGCCGCTGAGGATGCCGTGCACGCGCTCCGCCGCCAGCCCCAGCGCGGCGGCGGTCTGCTCCTCCGCGACCCCCTCGTGCAGGCGCAGCACCAGCACCAGCCGCTCCTGCGGGGTGAGCCGGCCGAGCAGTCCGCCGCCCGCGCGGCGGTAGCGCCAGGCCAGGCGCGCGAAGCGGGAGACGAGCTCCTGTCTGGCGGCCTCGTAGGGATCCTCGCCGTGCAGCCGGTCCCACCGGGCGTACGTGCGCGCCAGGGCGGCCGTCAGCAGCCGCTCGGCGGCGGGTGCCGCGTCCGGCGGTTCGCTCGTCAACAGCTGTGCCGTGTGCAGCAGCCGGCCTGCCGCGCCGGCCACGAAGTATTCGAACTCCCGGGCCCGCTCCTGCTCCCGGGCCGCTCGCCGCTTGCCCAACCACCCGCTCCCGTCGGTCCTGGGGCCCGCCGCGCGGACAGACCCACGGCTCCATCTGACGGCAGGCGGGCGCCCGGGGTCAAGAGGCTGTGGATACCGGGTCGGCACCGGCCGAAAACTGTGAATGCAGCGTCGTGATAGTGGAGTTGAAACGTGTCAGCAGGGTGGTGAACGCCTCGCGCTCCTCCGGGCTCCACTCCTCCGTCAGCATCGCCATCAGCTCGCGCCGCGACGCCCGCACCTCGGCGAGCCGGGCCTGGCCGCGCGGCGACAGCTGCAGCACGACCGCCCGGCCGTCCTCCGGGTGGGAGGTGCGCTTGACCAGTCCGGAGTCCACCAGCGGGGCGACCTGGCGGGTCACGGTCGAGGAGTCGATCCCCATGCCGGCCGCGAGCGCCTTGACGCCCATCGGCCCTTCCTGGTCGAGCCGGTTGAGCAGCAGATACGCGGCCCGGTCCATGGAGTTGCGGATCTGGCCCAGTCCGCCCAGGCGGGTCTGTTCCGCGCGGCGGGCGAAGACGGCCACCTGGTGCTGGAGGGCGTCGAGGACGGAGGCGTCCTCCTCCGAGGGCAGCGGGGTGGTGGTGTCACTGGTGGTCGACATGGCCGGTGCTCACTTCACGGGAGTAGCCGGGCGGCGGACAGGGCGCCAGGCCAGGGCTTGCAGAAAAGTTTGCGCACAGAGTACGCGGCCGGACCGCGCGCCGTACCCGCTCTGCGCAACCGAATCCCATGCCCGCCGCCTCCCGGCGCGCCCGGTGGGAGACTGACCTCATGAACGGCCCGCTCCCCTCCCCCACGCTCGACGTCCCCACGCTCGACGACGTACGGACCGCCCAGAAGATCCTTTCCGGCGTCGCCCGCACCACCGCTCTGGAGGGCAGCCGCTTCCTCACCGGCCTGGTCGGCTCGCCGGTCCATCTGAAGTGCGAGAACCTGCAGCGTACGGGCTCCTTCAAGCTGCGCGGCGCCTATGTGCGGATCGCGGGCCTGAGCCCGCGGGAGCGGGCCCGGGGCGTGGTCGCCGCCAGCGCGGGCAACCACGCGCAGGGCGTGGCGCTGGCCGCCTCGCTCCTGGGCGTGCGCTCCACGGTGTTCATGCCGGCGGGCGCGCCGCTGCCGAAGGTCGCCGCGACCCGGGAGTACGGCGCGGAGGTGCGACTGCACGGGAGTTACGTGGACGAGTCGCTGCGGGCTGCGAAGGCGTACGCCGAGCAGACCGGCGCGGTGCTGATCCACCCCTTCGACCACCCCGACGTGGTCGCCGGCCAGGGCACCGTGGGCCTGGAGATCCTGGAGCAGTGCCCCGAGGTGCGCACGGTCGTGGTCGGCGTCGGCGGCGGCGGGCTGGCGGCCGGGATCGCGGTGGCGGTACGGACCCTGCGGCCGGACGTGCGGATCGTCGGCGTACAGGCGGAGGGCGCCGCCGCGTATCCGCCCTCGCTGGCGGCGGGGCGTCCGGTGGCGCTGGAGTCGGTGGCCACGATGGCGGACGGGATCAAGGTGGCGCGGCCCGGCGACGTGCCGTTCAAAATCATTGGCGATCTCGTGGACGAGGTGCGTACGGTCACCGAGGACGAGCTCGCCTCGGCGCTGCTGCTGTGCCTGGAGCGGGCGAAGCTCGTGGTCGAGCCGGCCGGCGCCGCGTCGGTCGCCGCGCTGCTGGCCGACCCCCGGGGCTTCGAGGGCCCGGTGGTGGCGGTGCTCTCCGGCGGCAACGTCGATCCGCTGCTGCTGCAGCGGGTACTGCGGCACGGGATGGTCGCGGCGGGGCGCTACCTCTCGCTGCGGCTGGCGCTGGTGGACCGGCCGGGGGCGCTGGCGCAGCTCCTGGGGGTGTTGTCAGACCTGGACGCTAACGTCCTCGATGTGAGCCACGTCCGTACCGATCCGAGGCTGCGGCTCGCGGAGGCCGAGGTCGAGCTTCATCTGGAGACCAAGGGGCCGGAGCACTGCGCCGAGGTGCTCGCGGCCCTGGGGGACGCCGGATACCCCGTGATGCGGTGAGTTCCGGCGACTGCGGGAGAGTGAGTCCTGCATCGCGACTTGACGCGATATATCGCGTCCCCTAGGGTCTCCATGTTGCTCCAGTTCGGCCTTGTGTCAGACATTTGTGCCTAGCTGCACAAACTCCATCAACACGGGAGAACCCAACATGCCAGGCGCCATCTACGCCGAAGGTCTGGTGAAGAACTTCGGCGACGTCCGGGCACTGGACGGTGTCGATCTCGACGTCCCCGAGGGCACGGTCCTCGGTCTGCTGGGCCCCAACGGCGCCGGCAAGACCACCACCGTCCGCGTGCTGACCACCCTGCTGCGGCCCGACAGCGGACGGGCCGAGGTCGCCGGCATCGACGTGCTCAAGCACCCCAACGACGTACGCCGGTCCATCGGTCTGTCCGGCCAGTTCGCGGCGGTCGACGAGTATCTGACCGGCCGTGAGAACCTCACGATGGTCGGCCAGCTGTACCAGCTGAGCGCCCGGGACGCGAAGGCCCGCGCGGGCGAGCTGCTGGAGCGTTTCAACCTCGCCGACGCCGCCGACCGCCCGGCCAAGACGTACTCCGGTGGTATGCGCCGCCGGCTCGACCTCGCCGCCGCGCTGGTCGTGAGCCCGCCCGTGATGTTCATGGACGAGCCGACCACGGGTCTGGACCCGCGCAACCGGCAGGCCCTGTGGAAGATCATCCAGGAGCTGGTGGCCGGCGGCACGACGCTGCTGCTGACCACGCAGTACCTGGAGGAGGCCGACCACCTCGCCCACGACATCTGCGTGATCGACCACGGCCGCGTCATCGCCCGCGGCACCTCCGACCAGCTCAAGGCCCAGACGGGCGGCGAGCGCGTCGAGGTCGTGGTGCACGACCCGTCGATGATCCCGGCCGGCTCGGAGGTGCTGCGCACCCTCGGCAAGGGCGAGGTCTCGGTGGAGGCCCACACCCGCATGCTCACCGTCCCCGTCGTCGGCGGCGCCAAGCTGCTCGCCGACGTGATCCGGGATCTGGACGAGCGCGGCGTGGAGATCGACGACATCGGTCTGCGCCGGCCCACCCTCGACGACGTGTTCATCACCCTGACCGGACACGCCGCCGAGATCGTGGAGGACGCGGACGCGGCCGCCGCGAAGGCCGCCGCGGGCAACGGCCGTAAGAGCAAGAAGGACGCCAACACCCCGAAGGAGAGCGACCGGTGAGTACCACCACCGTCACGGCGCCGACCGCCGCCGCACCCCACGGCCGGGGCGGGGCGACGCAGTCCGTCCGCGACTCGCTGGTCGTCGCCAAGCGCAATCTGATCCGGATGAGCCGGATCCCGGAGATGGTCATCTTCGGACTGATCCAGCCGATCATGTTCGTGGTGCTGTTCTCCTACGTCTTCGGCGGCTCCATGGACATCGGCGGCAGCACCAGCCCGTCCGACTACCGTGAGTTCCTGATGGCGGGCATCTTCGCCCAGACCGTCACGTTCGCCACGGCGGGCGCGGGCGCGGGCATCGCCGACGACATGCACAAGGGCCTCATCGACCGGTTCCGTTCGCTGCCGATGGCGCGCGGCGCGGTGCTGACCGGGCGGACGATCGCCGACCTGGTGCAGACGGCGCTGACGCTGTTCGTCCTGGCGGTCGTGGCGCTGCTGGTCGGCTGGCGGATCCACGAGGGCATCCCGAAGGCGCTGGGCGCGTTCGCGCTGCTGCTCCTGCTCGGGTACGCCTTCACCTGGATCGGCGCGCTCATCGGCCTGTCGGTGCGGACGCCCGAGGCGGCCACGTCCGGCGGTCTGATCTGGCTGTTCCCGGTGACGTTCATCTCGAACGCGTTCGTGGACACGTCCAACATGACGCCGTGGCTGCGCCACATCGCCGAGTGGAACCCGTTCAGCGCCACGGTCCAGGCCTGCCGCGAGCTCTTCGGCAACCCGGGCGTCTCCACCTCGTCGGCCTGGCCGATGCAGCATCCGGTCTGGGCGTCGCTGCTCTGGTCGCTGCTGATCATCGCGCTCTTCCGCACCCTGGCGGTGCGCAAGTACCGCAACGCGGCCTGACGTTCCTCCGCCCGACGGGCTTGACGGCCCGCCCCGTCCGCTGTCCAGTGCCCTCATGAGAGTGCGCCGAGTGGTCACCGGCCACGACAGCACGGGGCGGGCCGTCGTGGTGTCCGACACGGAACTGCAGCCGCAGAACCCGGAGGTGGCGCCCAAGTGGTCCGTCTGGGCGACCGAGCAGCCCCCGTCCTTCCCCGACGAGGGCAAGGAGCCCGCCCCCACCGGCCCGGTCCCGCCGCCCGGGGGCTTCGAGGCGATCCTGCTCACGCTGCCGCCGGGCTTCACCCTGGACGGCGTCTTCGACCCCGCCGACCCGGCGACGGCGCAGATCACCCGCGCCCTGGGCTTCCTCCCCGACCCCAACCCCCCGTCGGCGTACCCCCTCCCGGGCTCGGGAGGCATGCACGCCACGCCCTCGGTGGACGTCCTGCTCCAGGTCTCCGGCACCTCGGTGCTCGTCCTGCCGTCCGGTGAGGTCAGCCTCTCCCCGGGCGACTGGCTGGTGCTGAACGGTGTCACCCACGCCTGGCGCAACGACGGTGCCGAGCCGGCGGTCCTCGCCGGATTCACGGCGGGCGCGCGGCACCAGGGGATCCCGGAGCTCCCGCCCGGTTGAGGCCCGGCAGGGACCCCCGGCGCGCGAACAGGCCCCCCGCGGCCGGGTTTCTCATGTCCCTCTAATCCTGACCTAAGGAACCCGTCAAGATCCCCTCATAGCTTCCCGCTCATGTTCTTCACCTATCTGAGGCGCGAGCTGCGCCGTCGCAGGAAGGCGGCGATTGTCGTCGCGCTGGGGCTGGCCCTGGGCATCGGGCTGGTCATCACCGTGTCGTCCGTGTCCACCGGGATGCGGGACGCACAGGACGAGGTGCTCCACTCGCTGTACGGCGTGGGCACCGACATCACGGTCACCAAGGAGCAGGAGAACGCCGAGGAGGGCGGTTCCCAGCCGCAGCGTTTCACCATCGGCGGCCGTGACGACGGGGAGAACGCCACCGCCACCGACGACCGGCTGATGCCGATGGGCGGCTTCGACAACCTCGACGACTCGGTCGTGGACAAGGTCAAGGCCCAGAACGGCGTCGCCACCGCCGTGGGCGCGCTGTCGCTCAACGACATGAAGTTCAACGGCGAGTTCAAGCCGGGCGAGATCCAGCAGGAGCCGCCGCAGGACGGTGGCGGCGCGGGTGAGAACGCGCAGCCCGGCCAGGGCGGTCAGGGCCGGCAGTTCGTCGGGGGCGGCGGCGCCGACATCGACATCGACTCCTTCACCGTGACCGGCGTCGACGTCAGCGAGCTGACCGTCGGCCCGCTGTCCTCCTCGAAGATCACCAGCGGCGCGGCCTTCGCGGCCGCCGACACCAACGCCCTGAAGGCGGTCGTCGACAGCGCGTACGCCAAGGACAAGGACCTGAAGGTCGGCAGCACGATCACGATCAAGGGCAAGAAGTTCAAGGTCGCCGGCATCGCCACCGCCGACACCGGGGCCTCGACCTCCAACGTCTACATCCCCCTCAAGCGCGCCCAGGACCTCTCCGACGCCGATATGAAGGGCAAGGTCTCCACGGTCTACGTCAAGGCGGACAGCTCCGACGCCATCGACACGGTGAAGAGCGCCATCGACAAGAACATCGACGGCGCCACCGTCACCTCCTCCGCCGATCTGGCCGAGCAGGTCTCCGGCAACCTCTCCACCGCCTCCAACCTGGCCAACAACATCGGCAAGTGGCTCTCCATCGCCGTGCTGGCCGCCGCCTTCCTCGTCGCCGGCCTGCTGACGATGTCGGCCGTCTCCCGCCGGGTGCGCGAGTTCGGCACGCTGAAGGCCGTCGGCTGGCGCAGCAGCCGGGTGATCCGCCAGGTGATGGGTGAGGCGTTCGTCAACGGCATCCTCGGCGGCGCCCTCGGCATCGCGCTCGGCATCGGCGGCGCGTACCTGGTCTCCACTATCGCCCCGACCCTCACCGCCACCACGGGCGGACAGGGCGGCGGCCGGGGCGGCCCGGCCGGTCCGATGGCCCGGGTGGCGGAGTCGGCCAACCAGAAGGTCGAGATCGCCCTGCAGGCCCCGGTCACGATCCAGGTGATCGTGCTGGCCGTCGCCCTCGCCGCCGCGGGCGGCATCATCGCCGGCTGCTTCGGCGGCTGGCGGGCATCCCGGCTCCGCCCGGCGGACGCGCTGCGGCGCGTCGAGTAACCGCGCCCGACGCGCCCGACCGCGTGCCCCGTCACGACGGGGCACGCCCCACCCACCAGGAGCACATCCACCATGTACCGACTGAGCGGCGTCACGAAGACCTACCGGCGCGGCAAGCAGACCGTCAACGCCCTCGACGGCGTCGACCTGACCATCGAGAAGGGCGACAAGCTCGTCGTCCAGGGCCCCACGGGCGGCGGCAAGTCGACGCTGCTGCAGATGCTCGGCGCCCTCGACAAGCCCACCTCCGGCGCGGTCGAGCTGGACGGCACCGATCTGGCGAAGCTCTCCGAGGCGAAGCTGACCAAGGTCCGCGCCTCGACCATCGGCTTCGTCTTCCAGTCCTGGAACCTGATCCCCACCCTCAACGCCCAGGAGAACGTCGAGGCCGCGCTGGTGCCGCTCGGGGTCAAGGCCCGCGACCGGCGCCGCCGGGCGGCCGAGGCGCTGGACAGCGTGGGCCTGGGCGAGCGGCTCACCCATCTGCCGGGCGAGCTGTCCGGCGGCCAGCAGCAGCGCGTCGCGATCGCCCGCGCCATCGTCAAGGAGCCGACCGTGCTCCTCGCGGACGAGCCCACCGGCAACCTCGACGAGGACATGCGCGACGAGATCATGGGCGTGCTGGAGTCGCTGTGGCGTGAGCGCGGGCTGACGTTCGTGATGGTCACCCACGACAGCTCCATCGCGCGCAAGGCGCCGCGGCTGGCGACGATCCGGAAGGGGCAGATCAAGGTCAGCGAGAACTCCAAGGCGTAACGAGGCGACCGAAGTCGAACAAATACGCCCACTTTCCGCCATCCGGGCAACGCAGCCGCCCCGTTCCGGGGTCCAGAGAGTGACGCGGGTGGCGGGGGGTGCCCGGAGGGGGACCTTCCTCCACCCAGGACACGGGGGAGGAAGCATGCCGACGTTTCGGATGAGAGCGGGGACGGCCGCCTTAGCGGCCACGGCCGTCGTGGCGCTGACCGCGGGTCTGACAACGATCCCGCGGTCGGCGCCGTCGGCACCGGCCGCGGACGGTGCCGACGGCGCTTCAGGCGGACAGCGCGCCGCCGGCGGCCACTGGATCACCCTGATCACCGGCGACCAGGTCGCGGTCGACGGCAAGGGGCAGGTCACCGGGGTGCGCCGGGCGCAGGGGCGCGAGGACGTGCCGTACACCGTGCGGAGCACGAAGGGGCACACCTACGTCGTACCGCTCGACGCGGCCGCCCTGATCCGCCAGGGGACCGTGGATCAGCGGCTGTTCGACGTCACGCTGCAGAACCGGCCCGAGTACCGCAGGCAGCAGCGCGCGGGCATCAAGCTGATCGTCGGCTACCGGGGCGCCGCCGCCGGGGCCAAGGCCGACCTGCGCGCGGCGGACGGCACCAAGGTGGGCAGGGCGTTCCCACGGTTGGGCGCCGAGGCCGTCACGACGCAGAAGTCCGGCGCCGGGGAAGTCTGGTCCGCGCTGACCGAGGGGGATCGCGCCGCGCCGGGCGTGCGCCGCGTCTGGCTGGACGGCGTCCGCCGGGCGAGCCTCGACAAGAGCGTGCCGCAGATCGGCGCGCCCGCGGCGTGGAGCGCGGGCTACGACGGCACCGGGGTGAGGATCGCCGTCCTGGACACCGGTGTGGACGCCACCCATCCGGACCTGGCGGACCAGGTCGTCGCCGCGCAGAACTTCAGCGCCTCCCCCGACGACCTCGACCACTTCGGCCACGGCACCCATGTCGCCTCGATAGCCGCCGGTACGGGCGCGAAGTCGGGCGGCACGTTCAAGGGCGTCGCACCCGGCGCGAAGATCCTCGCCGGCAAGGTGCTGGACGACGACGGCTACGGCGACGACACCGGGATCCTGGCCGGCTTCGAGTGGGCCGTGGCCCAGGGCGCCGACATCGTCAACCTCAGCCTGAGCGGCGGCGACACCCCGGAGCTCGACCCGTTGGAGGAGGCCGTCAACCGGATCTCAGCCGAGAAGGGCATCCTCTTCGCCGCCTCCGCCGGCAACGAGGGCGAGCTGGGACCCCGTACCGTCGGCTCGCCCGGCTCCGCCGACGCGGCGCTGACCGTCGGCGCGGTCGACGACGAGGACCGGCTCGCCGACTTCTCCTCGCGCGGCCCGCGCGTCGGCGACTCCGCCGTCAAGCCCGATGTCACCGCCCCCGGCGTCGACATCACCGCGGCCGCCGCTCCCGGCAGCTACATCGAGCAGCGGGTCGGGCAGGACCCGGAGGGCTATCTGACCATCTCCGGCACCTCCATGGCCGCCCCGCACGCGGCGGGCGCCGCGGCGCTGCTCGCCCAGCAGCACCCGGACTGGACGGGCGCCCAGCTGAAGGCGGCACTGGTCGGCTCGGCCGAACCGGGCTCCGGCTACACGCCGTTCGAGCAGGGCACGGGCCGGATAGCCGTGGACCGGGCGCTCGGCCAGAGCGTGCTGGCCGAGTCGGGGCCGGTCAGCTTCGGCAAGCAGCTCTGGCCGCACCAGGACGACGAGCCGGTGACCAGGGCGATCACCTACCGCAACCTGGGCACCGCCGACGTCACCCTGGACCTGGCGGCCACCGGTACCGGACCGGACGGCGAGCCCGCCCCGGCCGGCATGTTCACCATGGGCCGCGCCCAGGTCACCGTCCCGGCCGGCGGCACCGCCGAGGTGCCGGTCACCGCGGACACCCGGCAGGGCGGGACGCTCGACGGCATGTACGCGCTCACCGTCACAGCGACCGGCGGCGGGCAGAGTGTGCGCACGGCGGGCGGCGTGGAGCGGGAGGTCGAGTCGTACGACCTGACCGTCCGGCATCTCGACCGGGCGGGGCTGCTGACCGGCGACTACGAGACGAGCCTGATCGACTCCACGGGCCAGTTCGGCGACCTGTTCGGCATGTCCTTCCTGTACGACCCGAGCGGAGTGGTCAAGCTCCGCGTGCCCGCCGGCCGGTACTCGCTGGAGACGGACATCTTCGTCCGTACGGGGAGCGAGCTGAAGTCGTTCGACTTCGTGGGCCAGCCGACGCTCGTGATGGACCGGGACCGGACGGTCACCCTCGACGCCCGGACGACCGAGCCCGTCGTGGTCACGGTTCCCGACTCCGGCGCGCGGCCGCTGGACGCGGAGTACACGATCAACCACAGCTTCGAGAACATCGGCTGGACCATCAGCTACGGCCTCCCCTCCTTCCGGGGCGTCCGGATGGCCCACAGGGGGGCGCCGGCCGCCGAGGGCGAACTCCACCAGCTGCTCGCGGCGACGTTCCAGCGCGGCTCGAACCTCTACAAGGTGGCGTACGGCTCGGACCGCACCAGGGTGTTCACCGGCTACACGAAGAACGTCCCCTGGAGCGAACTGGCCGAGCACCGGCTGACCCTGGGGTCCTCCGTCGCGGGCAAGACGGGCTCCCTCTTCCTGTTCCCGTGGACCATGGGCGGCGGTGGCGGCTCGGCGGCCATCGTGCGCGACCTTCCCTTCACTGGGCTGCTCTACGTCAACGGGTCCACGCGGACGTCCTGGCAGATGGAGTTCATCCAGGGCGGCTTCGAGGCCGACTACTTCGTTCCCGACCGCTCCTACGCGGGCGGGAAGACGTACGACACCACGCTCAACGTGGGCGTGTTCGGCCCGGCGCTCAGCCCGGAGACCGACCTCAGCCGGGACGAGGACACCCTCTACATGGCGCTGCCTCTGTTCAACGACGGCCAGGGCCATTCCGGGTACTCGGAGTACGACAGCGCCCGCACCGTGCTCTACCGCGACGGTGCGGAGCTGGAGGTGATCGAGGACCTGCCGTACGGGACGTTCACGCTGCCGCCCGAGCAGGCCGACTACAAGCTCACCACCACGGTCACCCGCCCGGCCGGCACAGCCAGTGTGACCACGAAGGTCACCGCCACCTGGACGTTCGCCTCGGCGCGGGCGACAGAGCAACTGCCCGCCTCCTTCGTGCGGTTCACGCCGCAGCTGGCGGCCGACAGCACGGCGAAGGCGGGGGCGGACCTGTCGGTGCCCGTGCAGATCCAGGGCTCGGCGGCCGACGGGAACCTCAGGTCCCTGTCGGTCGCGGCGTCCTTCGACGGCGGCGCCACCTGGCAGGCGCTCCCCGTCGCGGACGGCGAGGTCCAGGTCCACAACCCGGCACCGGGCAAGACGGTGTCCCTGAGGGCGAAGGCGGTGGACAAGCAGGGCAACACCTTCGCGGTGACACTGTACGACGCGTACCGGACCCGGTAGCGGGCGCCGGGTGAAGCCGCGGGGACCCGGGGGCGGCCCAGGTCCCCGCGGCGCTCGACAGCCCCCGGATCGCCGCTGTCAGTCCGCGTTCCGCTCCAGCCACTGCGCGTGCCGGACGCGGGCCAGTCCGTGCACCTCGCCGAGCATGCTCCACTCGTTCTTCCCGAGCCGGGCCAGCGGACGCATCTTCGTGATCTCCGGATGCCCGCCGACCATCACGGCGTCGTCCACGGCGATGTGCACCACCCGGCCGAGGACGACGGTCGAGTCGCCGAGGCCGAGCGTGCTGTGCAGCACGCACTCCAGCGCCACCGGGGAGCCGGCGACCCGCGCGGTCTTCACCCGCACACCGGGCTCCTTCACCAGGCCGACGGCCGCGAACTCGTCCACGTCGTGCGGGAAGTCCGTCGCCGTCTCGTTGATCTTCTCGAAGAGCGGCTCGGGGGCGAAGTTGACGGTGAACTGCCGGGTCGCCTCGACGTTGTTGAGGGAGTCCTTGCGGCCCACCGAGGTGAACTGCACGATCGGCGGCTCTGCGCACGCGATGGTGAAGAAGGAGTGCGGGGCGAGGTTGTCGCGGCCGTCCGCCGAGACGGTCGACACCCAGGCGATGGGGCGGGGGACGACGGTGGCGGTCAGCAGCCGGTAGACGGACCCGGCGTCCATCTCGTCCACGGCGAGTTCGGTGCGCATACAGCCATTATCGGCGGTTTCGCTGGTGGCAGAGCGCCACCCTCCCCCGGCCGGGCGCCCGGCGCCTAGGCTGAGGGGGTGACTGCCGAAGCGCCGAAGCCCGCCGCCCGCGTCGTTCCGCTGCGTCCCTTCCCCAGTCGGGACCCCGCCCCGAAGGAGCCGCTGTGGCGGGACCTGGTGGGCGATGTGCTGCGCCGCGAACGGCGAGCGCAGGACCGCACCCTGAAGGACGTCGCCGAGGCGGCGCGGATCTCCATGCCGTACCTCTCCGAGCTGGAGCGGGGCCGCAAGGAGGCGTCCTCCGAGGTGCTCGCGGCCGCCGCCCGCGCCCTGGGCCTCAGCCTCTCGGAGGTCCTGGCCCTGGCCCAGGGCGAACTCGTGCGCCTCACCTCGGTCCCCTCGCCCGCCCGCGCCCTCCCCCGCAGCGGCAGCGCCGGCGGCCCGAGCGCCATGTGCCTCGCGGCGTAGGCCCGGCGCTGAGCCTGCCCGGCGCAGCGCCAGCCCGTCGCTCAGCCCGCCCGGCGCAGCGCCAGCTCGCGCCGGGTGAGGACGTGGTCCGCGAGGCCGTAGTCGACGGCCTCCCGAGCCGTGAAGATCTTGTCGCGGTCCATGTCCTTGCGCAGCGCGGCCACCTCGTGGCCCGTGTGCTGGGACAGCACCTCCTCCACCTGGCTGCGGATCCGCAGGATCTCCTTGGCCTGTACCGACAGGTCCGCGGCCGTCCCCTGGGTGCCGCCGCTCGCCGGCTGCCCGAGCAGCACCCGCGCGTGCGCGAGGACCGCACGCCGCCCCGGATCGCCGCCCGCGAGCAGCACCGCCGCGGTGGAGGCGGCCTGGCCGACGCACAGGGTGGAGATGGCGGGCGTCACGTAGGTCATGGTGTCGTAGATCGCCATCAGCGAAGTGAAGGAACCGCCCGGCGAGTTGATGTAGACGCTGATCTCCCGGTCGGGGTTCTCCGACTCCAGATGGAGGAGCTGGGCGATGACGACGTTGGCGACGCCGTCGTCGATCTCCGTGCCCAGGAAGATGATCCGCTCCGAGAGCAGCCGGCTGTAGATGTCGTACGCCCGCTCGCCCTGCGCGGTGCGCTCGACGACGGTCGGAATCGTGTACTGGCCCATCGTCGCCTCACAGTCCCATCCGGCGCCGCGGACCCGCCGGGCGCACGTCGTCGAGGGAGGTGACCACGCGGTCGACCATCCCGTACTCCAGCGCCTGCTGCGCCGTGAACCACCGGTCGCGGTCGCCGTCTTGCGCGATGGTCTCCTCGCTCTGCCCCGTGTGCTCGGCGGTGATCCGCTCGATGGAACTCTTCGTGAACTCCAGGTTCTCCGCCTGGATGGCGATGTCCGCGGCGGTGCCGCCGATCCCGCCGCTCGGCTGGTGCATCATGATCCGCGCGTTGGGCAGCGCGTACCGCTTGCCGGCCGTGCCGACCGTGACCAGGAACTGGCCCATGGAGGCGGCGAAGCCCATGGCGAGGGTGGAGACGTCGTTCGGGATGAGCCGCATCGTGTCGTAGATCGCGAGCCCGGCGGTGACCGAGCCGCCCGGGCTGTTGATCACCAGGCTGATGTCGGTGCGGGGGTCCTCGGCGGACAGCAGGAGCAGCTGCGAGCAGACGCGGTTGGCGGACACCTCGTCGACCTGCGTGCCGAGCAGGATGATGCGCTGCAGCAGCAGCTGCGCGGCCAGATGGTCGTCGAAGCGGGTGTTCTGGGTGTCGCCGTCCTCGGCGCGGGGTGCCTGGGACGGGTCCCAGGCCCTGACGGATACGGACATGGGGCCTCCTGGTGCGGTGTGGCGGCCCGGACCGGCCGCGTTCCTCCACCATCGGCGCGGTCCGCTCCCCGCGGGAGGGATCTCTGCCCTGGGCAGATCCGATCTGCCCAGGGCAGAGCGGCTCAGCGGGCGGGTACCGGCGCGAGCCCGCCGACGAATCCCGCCGTCTCGAGGAACTCCCCGGTCACCCGCACCCCCGTGATCCGCTCGGCGAGCGCGAACGTGGCCCCGCCGACCAGGTCGTAGACCGGATCCGCGTCCTCGCGCAGCTCGAACCCCACCGCGCGCATGTCGTCCGCCACCGCCTCGGCCTCGCTGCCGTCGCGGTCGTAGGCGAACAGCGGGTCGAAGTCCAGGCGCACCTCGTCGTCCTCGTACCAGCGGAAGGCCGTGACGGCGTTGACGTTGCGGTAGAGCGACACCAGGGTCCGCCCCGCGGACAGCCGGTCCAGCACGGAGTCGAGCGTGGCCAGATACCCGTTGGGCTCCACGGCCACCGTCCAGTCGCCCAGCGCGGCCGCCGCCACATACCCCTGCTGTCCGTCGTGCGTGTTCCACGCCTCGTACGCGAACTCCTCCACCGTCCGCACACCCCGCCCCCGGTCCCGCGGCTGCGCGCCGAACGCCTCCAGCGCCTCCTGCGGCGTCAGCCCCCGCACCAGCGTGAGGCAGTACGCCTCCGCCAGAGAGGGGAACTCCTCCTCGAACCACAGGTAGTCGTGAGCCGTCGCAGCGTCCATGCCGGGATCATGGCATCCGGCACCGACACCCACGGGCGTACCCCCTGCAACTCTGGACCTGTTCACGACAACACACGACACTGGCCCCATCGTCGTCCACAGCGGGGCACAGGGGGACTGCGCATGCCGAGGCAGGCGGTCGTGATCGGGGGAAGCGTCGCCGGGTTACTCGCGGCGCGGGTGCTCACGGAGCACTACGGGCGGGTGACCGTGCTGGAGCGGGACCGCTATCCCGAGACCCCCGAGGTGCGCCGCGGCGTCCCGCAGGCGCGGCACGTGCACATCTTCCTCACCGGCGGACAGCGCGCCCTGGAGGAGCTGCTGCCGGGCTCGGACGCCGCGCTGGCCCGGGCGGGGGCGGTACGGCTGGAGGCGCCCCGGGATCTGCTCACCCTCACGCCGTGGGGATGGCAGCGGCGCTACCACGAGGGGCGGCACGCCGTCATCAGCTGTACGCGACCGCTGTTCGAGCACGTCGTACGGGAGCAGGTGCTCACGTCCTGCCCCTCGCTGGAGGTCCTGCCGGGGCTCGGGGTCACCGGGCTGGCCGCCGGGGAGGGGAGCGTCACCGGCGTGCGCGTGCGCTACGGCGACGACGAGCGCGTCCTGCCCGCCGACCTCGTCGTCGACGCCTCCGGCCGCGGTTCGAGAACCCCCGCGTGGCTGGCGGACCTCGGGCTGCCGGTGCCCCGCGAGGAGTCCGTGAACCCGCGACTGGCCTACGCCAGCCGCCTGTTCCGCCTCCCCGAGCCGCGGCCCGACCACGCCGTGTACATCCAGGCCCGCCCCGACTCCCCACGCGGCGGCGGCGCGCTCCCGGTGGAGGGCGGAGCCTGGCTCGTCACCCTCGCCGGCGTCCAGGGCAGCCGGCCGCCGACCGACGGGGCCGGGTTCCTGGACTTCGCCCGCGGCCTGCGCGACCCGTACCTCGGCGAACTCCTCGCCGGGGCGGTCCCCCTGGGCCCCGTGCACGGCTCGCACAGCACGGCCAACGTCCGCCGCCGCTACGAGGACACCCCCGTCCCCGGCCTCCTCGTGACCGGCGACGCCCTGTGCACCTACAACCCGGTCTACGGCCAGGGCCTGTCCGTCGCCGCCATGGGCGCCGTCGCCCTGCGCGACGCGCTGGCCCGCGGCGCGGACCCGGCCGCCGCCCAGCTCGCCCTGGCCCGCACCGCGAACCAGGCGTGGCTGCTGGCGTCCGGCGCCGACCGCCCGTACGACCCGGCCTCCCCCGCCCCCTCGCCCGGCGACCGGCTGCGCTCCTGGTACGCCCAGCGCCTCATCGCCCGCGCCACGCAC
Organism: Streptomyces sp. NPDC051940; assembly: GCF_040680895.1. Taxonomy (NCBI): domain Bacteria; kingdom Bacillati; phylum Actinomycetota; class Actinomycetes; order Kitasatosporales; family Streptomycetaceae; genus Streptomyces; species Streptomyces sp. NPDC051940. Next base: position 21,376 of record NZ_JBFAXR010000098.1, read on the forward strand.
GACGAGGTGGCGGCCGTGCCGTACCGCGATGTCGCCTGTCTGACGGCCCCGCTGGAGCGGCTGTCGTCCCCGCGCCTGGTGCTGCGCACCCTGCTGCTCCCGCGCGGCGAGGGCCTGCCGCACCCGCCGCTGGAGGTGGAACGGCCGCGGCGCTGACCGCGGGCGCGGGACTCCGGAGGACCTGACGGACAAGCCCCGGCTACCCGGGCTGCGCGCCCTCCGCCCGCAGCGCCTCGATCAGCCAGTCGTGGTCCGGCGTACGCGAGGGCCCGGGCTCATGCCCGTTGATCACGGCGATCAGCTGCTGGAAGCGCTCCATCTCCGCGTCCCGGCCGGCCTCCAGCCGCCGCAGCACCGCCTCCCGGCCCGCGGGCGTGCCCTCCCCCAGCAGCTCGTCCAGCACCGCCGCGGCCTCCGGGCCGCCGGGCCGTACGCCCCGCTCCCGGGCGGGGGCGACCACCAGCTCGACCTTCTTGGCGAAGAAGCGGAACGCGCCCGGCGGCTGCTCCGGCCCGGCCGCGACCCGGGACGCCGCGTGGTGCTCCAGCATCCGCCGGACCCGCTGCCGGAATTCCGGATCCCGCACCAGCTCCGCCAGCTCCAGCCAGGCGTCGGCCTGCTCGGGTGTGGGGTCGTCGGGCAGGTCCGGGGCCAGGTGGCGCATCTTCTCGCGCAGCTGCGGGTCGGCCTCCAGGCCGCCGTGCACCTCGGCGACGAAGTCCTCGATGATCTGCCGCCGTTCGGCGGCGGAGAGTCGGGCGAGTCGGTTCATCAGCGTCAGCTCCTCCGTGTCGGACGACCGCCGCGCCACGGTGCTGAGCACCGCCCGGTTCAGCCTGAGGGCCCGGATCCGCGCGTCCAGCGCCCGCACGTGCGCGGCGGCGACGTCCGCCACCGTCCGCTCCCGCGCCAGCACCCGCCGTACGTCCTCGAGCCCCAGCCCGAGCTCGCGCAGCGTGCGCACGAGATCGAGGCGGGCGGCGGCCTCGGCGTCGTACAGCCGGTAGCCGGCGGCGGACCGGCCGGCCGGCGGTACGGCGCCGATGTCGGACCAGTAGCGGATGGTGCGCACCGGCAGGCCGGTGCGGCGGGCGAGCTGCCCGATGGTGAGCAGCCGCCGGTCGTCGTCGTTCATACGAGGAGTCTGGGGTCTCCAGCGGCTGGAGACTCAAGCCCGGGCGCCCGCGAGACGCAGGCGCAGGCGCCCGTCGCCCCGCTCAGACGCAGGCGCCCGTCGCCCCGCTCAGGACGTGGCCGAGGTGCCCAGCGCGCTGCCCGCGGTCCAGGTCGCCCAGTCCATGTTCCAGCCGTTCAGGCCGTTGTCGGCGGCGATCGTCTTGTCCGGCGAGTTCTTCACCACGACGAGGTCGCCGATAAGGGAGTTCTCGTAGAACCAGGCCGCGTTGGTGTCCGGGTCGTCCGCGCCCTGCGTGTCGGCCAGGCCGACGCAGCCGTGGCTGGTGTTGGCGGCGCCGAAGACGCTCTTGTCCGACCAGTAGTTGCCGTGGATGAAGGTGCCGGAGCTCGACAGCCGCATGGCGTGCGGGACGTCGGGGATGTCGTACTCGCTCTCGCCCTTCTTGTCGACGAAGCCGACGGTCGAGCCGTCCATGCGGGTCTCCTTGTACTTCTCGGAGATCGTCATGGTGCCGTTGTACGTCGGGTTGTCCTCGCCGCCGGCGGAGACCGGGATGGTCTTGATGACCTGGCCGTCGCGCTCGACGGTCATCGTCTTGGCCTTCACGTCCACCGTGGAGACCTGGGTGCGGCCGACGGTGTACTCGACGACCCGGTCCTGCACGCCGTAGACGCCGGTGGACGCCTCGACGCCGTCCAGGTCCAGCCGGAGGGTGACCTTGGTGCCGGCCGTGAAGTAGGTCTGCGGGCGCAGGTCGAGGCGCTGGTCGCCGAACCAGTGGCCGACGACCTGCTGGCCGCTGCTGGTGGTGACGGTGATCTTCGACTCGACGGCGGCCTTGTTCTCGACTGGCTTGTCGAACTGGATCGACGGGTACATGCCGCCGCCGACGGTCTTCCCCTCCATCTCGGACTGGAAGTAGCCGATGAAGCTGCTCGCGGCGGAGACGGTGGTGAACTGGGAGTTCGACGTCGCGACCCGGTTGCGGGTGTCCTTCGCCTTGGCCGTGAGCTGGTACTCGGTGCCCCGCTTGAGCGACTCGTCGGGGGACCAGCTGGCGCCGTCCGCGGCTATCGTCCCGGGTATCTCGGTGCCGTCGGCGGTGGCCGTCAGCTTCACCTCGGTGAGCGTGCCGTCCGTCACCGCGACCTTGCTGCCGCGATTGATGCCGACGTTCTGCGCGCCGTCCTCGGGCGTGATCGTGATCTGCGCGTCGGGGGCGTCCTCGACGTCCGCCGCGACCTGGTTCTTCGACTGGCCGCTCGCCTCACTCGCCCCGCCGCAGGCGCCCAGGAACAGGGCTCCGCCGACCGCGAGTGCGGTCACCGCGAGGAGGTGCTTGCGTCGTTTGCGGTCGGCGTTCAACAGGCTCTCCGAACTCTCACAGGTCACTTAAGGCCAGGTCACTTAAGGCGCAGAGCGCTTAAGGCACAGGTCGCTTAAGCGCTAAAACGTCCTTTTCCCGCCTACCCGTTCCCGTAGAGCCCGAACTGTGCGATACGCCACGCCGCACGCACCCGCCGCATGTGACCCAGGACACGCTCCACGTGGCCCACGACACGACGGAGCCCCCGGCGGGTGGACCGACCGGGGGCTCCGAGCCTGGAGGGCGGGGGCTACGCGAGGACGCCCGCGATGTCCTCGACCGCCTTCACGAGGCGGCCCGAGCGGACGAAGCCCTCGGCCGCGGCGAGGTCCGGCGAGAGGAAGCGGTCCTCGCCCGGGCCCTGCACGCCCGCGTCGCGGATCGCGGCGACCACCGCGGTCGTGGCCGGCGACGGGGTGAGACCGTGCCGCAGCTCGATCGCGCGGGTGGCGGCGTACAGCTCGACGGCGATCACCCGGGTGAGGTTGTCGACCGCCGTGCGCAGCTTGCGGGCGGCGGACCAGCCCATCGAGACGTGGTCCTCCTGCATGGCGGAGGAGGGGATGGAGTCCACCGAGGCCGGCACGGCCAGCCGCTTCATCTCGGAGACCAGCGCCGCCTGCGTGTACTGGGCGATCATCAGGCCCGAGTCCACGCCGGGGTCGCCGGCCAGGAAGGCGGGCAGGCCGTGGCTGCGGTGCCGGTCCAGCAGCCGGTCCGTGCGGCGCTCGGCGATGGAGGCCAGATCGGCGGCGGCGATGGCCAGGAAGTCCAGCACGTACGCCACGGGGGCACCGTGGAAGTTGCCGTTGGACTCCACCCGGCCGTCGCGCAGCACGACGGGGTTGTCGACGGCTGCGGCCAGCTCCCGCTCCGCGACCAGCCGGGCGTGCGCCAGGGTGTCGCGCCCGGCACCGGCGACCTGCGGGGCGCAGCGCACGGAGTACGCGTCCTGCACGCGCGGTGCGTCGTCCTGGAGGTGGCCGGTGAGGCCGGAGCCCTCCAGGACCTTCAGCATGTTCGCCGCGGACGCCGCCTGGCCGGGGTGCGGGCGGATCTCGTGCAGCTCGGGGGCCAGCACCTTGGCGCTGCCCAGCAGGGCCTCCAGCGAGAGCGCGGCGGTGATGTCGGCGGCGGTGAACAGGGCGGCGAGGTCGGCGCAGGCCATGACCAGCATGCCGAGCATGCCGTCGGTGCCGTTGAGCAGCGCCAGGCCCTCCTTCTCGCGCAGCTCGACGGGCTTGATCCCGGCCTCGTCGAGCAGTACGCCGGCGGGGTGGACGGAGCCGTCGGGGCCCTCGGCGTCGCCCTCGCCCATGAGCGTCAGGGCGCAGTGGGAGAGCGGGGCGAGGTCGCCGGAGCAGCCCAGGGAGCCGTACTCGTGGACGACGGGCACGATGCCGGCGTTCAGCACGTCGGCCATCGTCTGCGCGACCTCGGGGCGTACGCCGGTGTGGCCGGTCGCGACGGTCTTCAGGCGCAGGAACTGCAGGGCCCGGACCACCTCGCGCTCCACGCGCGGGCCCATGCCGGCGGCGTGCGAGCGGACGATGTTGCGCTGCAGCTGGGTGCGCAGGTCATGGCCGATATGGCGGGTCGCGAGGGCGCCGAAGCCGGTGGAGACGCCGTAGACGGGCTCGGGCCGGGCGGCCAGCTCGTCCACGATCTGGCGGCCCGCGGCCATGGCCTCGAGAGCGTGCTCGGACAGCTCGACGCGTGCGTTGTCGCGGGCGACGGCGACGACGTCGGCGGCCGTCACACCGGCGATGCCGACGACGACCGTGGCGGGGTTCTGCATATCCATATTCAGGAACCTTAGAGAGTGAATCGAGTGCTGTCATCATCGGGTCTCGCCCCACCCCGCGCCGGCGCCCGTCGCGAGCGGAACCGCCGCCGCTCGCCGGAGGCCGGTCCACCCTCGTCGCCGTGCTCGTCGGCGAGCCGCACCACGGCCTCGTCACGGCCCGCGACGACGGGCCGGCCGGCCAGCGCCGCCTTGGCCCGGTACTGGGCCGCGTCCGCCAGCCGGAACAGCCGGCGGGCGGTGCGCACGGCACCGATCGGATCCCCGGTGGAGGCGATGCCGCAGCTCACCCCGCGCCCCAGGTCCAGCTCGGCGGCCCGGACGCACAGCTCCTCGGCCGCGCCGACGAACTCGTCGGCCGTCGGGCCGACGGCCAGCAGGCAGAACTCGTCGCCCCCGAGACGGGCGGCGAGGGCGCCGGGAAGGCTCGCGCCGTAGAGGGAGAGAAGCGAGCCGAAACGTTCCAGCAGACGGTCGCCGGAGGCGTGGCCGAGGGAGTCGTTCACCTGCTTGAGGCCGTTCAGATCGCAGACGGCGAGGCTGACGACCGTGCCCCTGGCCCGGTGCTCGTGCAGCGCCTCGTCCAGCCGCAGGTCCACGGCCCGGCGGTTGGCGAGGCCGGTGAGCGGGTCGGTGAAGGCGAGCCGGCGGGCCTCCTCCAGCCGCTCGTTCTGCGCGACCCCGGCGGCGATCACACTGGCCAGGGCGGTCGCGTACGCCGTCTCCTCCGGGCCGAAGACCGGCAGGTGCGCCGGGCGGGCGACGTACAGCTCGCCCCAGGCGCGGTCGTGGACGACGATCGGCGCCACCACACAGCAGCCGCGCCGCCTGCGCCGCAGGGCGGTGCCGCGCGCGAGCGGGTCCTCGGCCACGGCCACCCAGGCGCGGTGCGGGCGGGGCGGGGTGCCGCCGCCCAGGAACTCGGCGATCTCGGGATAGTCGTGCACGGGATACGACTCGTCCTCGGGGAACTCCTCCTCCCCCGGCGCCAGCTCCCCGGCGTTCACCAGCACCCGGAGGCGTCCACGCTCCCGCTCCCACACCGACACGGCGGCGAAACTGCCCTCCAGGGCGCGCCGGGCCCCCTCCGCGGCGGCCCGCACGGTGTCCTGCGGGCCGTTCGCGGCGGCCATCGCCTGCGCCATCTCCGCCATACGGCCAAGCCTCGTTTCCGGATGCACGGATTCCAGGGTAGGGAGGTCTGCCCTGGTTTGGCCTGATCAACCGACTGTATTGGGCCGCCCGGTGCGCAACCGGACGGAATGCGGCGGGCGGCCCGCGGCGCGCAGGCGCTCCGGGTGCGCCCGGGCGCCCGGCACACACCGGCCCGGGACCGGCGCGGACGCCCCCGCCGGGCCGGAGCCCCTGGCCAAACCCACCCCCAGCGATTAGGTTAGCGACCGTTAACCCCCGACCCGTCGCCGCGGAGGCCCCCCATGACCGACGAAGTCCGTTACGGCGAGTTCGTGGCCGTCGTCCACCACGGACACGTCGCCGAGCTGCGGCTGGACCGCCCCAAGGCGATGAACGCCGTGTCCACCGACATGGCCCGCTCCCTCGCCGCCGCCACCGACGCGCTCGCCGCCGATCCGGACGTCCGGGCCGTCGTCCTCACCTCGACGAGTGAGCGCGCCTTCTGCGTCGGCGCGGACCTGAAGGAGCGCAACTCCTTCACCGACGACGACCTGCGCCGCCAGCGCCCGCAGACCCGCGCCGCGTACACGGGCGTGCTGGAGCTGCCGATGCCGGCGATCGCCGCCGTACACGGCTTCGCGCTCGGCGGGGGCTTCGAGATCGCCCTGTCCTGCGATCTGATCGTGGCGGACGCCACCGCGGTCGTCGGCCTGCCCGAGGTGACCGTCGGCGTGATCCCGGGCGGCGGCGGTACGCAGCTCCTCCCGCGCCGTGTCGGCGCCGCCCGCGCCGCGGAGCTGATCTTCACCGGCCGCCGGGTCGAGGCCGCGGAGGCCCGCGACCTCGGCCTGGTCGACGAGCTGGTGCCGGCCGGCGAGGACCGGACCGCCGCCCTCGACCTCGCACAGCGCATCGCCGCCAACTCCCCCGTCGGCGTCCGCTCCGCCAAGCGGGCCATGCGCCTCGGTCACGGCAAGGACCTGCCCGCCGGCCTGGACCTGGAGGACGCGGCCTGGCGTACGACGGCGTTCTCCGGCGACCGCGCGGAGGGCGTGGCGGCCTTCAACGAGAAGCGCAAGCCGGACTGGCCGGGGGTGTGAGGCCGAGCCGCTGGGGCTGATCGCTCCGCCCATACCGCTGCTCGCTCCGCCGCTACGGCTGCTCGCTCCGCCGCGACAGCATCCACGGCGACACCACGCCCAGCCCCCGCACCGGCCGCTGCCACATGGGCTGCAGCCCGAAGCGGTACGACGGGGGCTCGCGCCCCTCGTTCTGCGCGGCCTTCGCCGCGAGGGCGGCCTCCGCCTCCGAGGCGGGCGCGTCGCCCTCGCTGATCAGCTCCTCCGCGAAGTCCCCGTCCACCAGCACGGAGTCCTTCGGCGCTATCGACGTGAGCCGCGAGGCGAGGTTCACCGTCGTACCGAAGACGTCACCCATCCGGGTCGTCACGGCGCCGAACGCGATCCCGACGCGCAGCTCGGGCATCGTCTCGTCGTTCGCCATGGTCTCGATGAGCCGCAGCCCGATCTCGGCGGCCGTGCCCGCATCCTCCGCGGCGAAGAGGACCTCGTCGCCCAGGGTCTTGATCAGCCGGCCGCCGTGCGCGGCGACCAGGTCCGCGGCTGTGGTCTCGAACGCCTCGACCAGCTCGCCGAGTTCCTCCTCCTCCAGCCGGCGGGTGAGCCGGGTGAAGCCGACGAGGTCCGCGAAGGCGACGGCCCAGCGCCGGTCGACCATCTCCGTATCGTCGGCGGCGCTGATCACGCGTCCGGTGGCGGCGGCGAGCTGGCGCCTCCAGACGTAGACGATGAACTCCTCCAGCTCCGGCAGCAGCAGCTCGACCAGCGGATACGTCATGTCCATCCGGGTCATGCCCGGCTCCTGGGGCTCGGTGAGGCCCTCCAGGAAGGAGTCGATCTGCCAGTCGGCGAGCCGCGCCGTGGTCTGCCCGGTGGAGCGGGCGACCTGGACGGCCATGGCCTCGCTGAGCAGCCCGGCCTCGACCAGACCCGCCAGCCGGCGCAGGGCGAGGACGTCCGCCTCGGTGAGGGCCTTCGCCTGGCCGATGTCGGCGAAGCCCATCGCGCGCCAGAAGCGCGACGCCAGCTCCATGGGCACACCGGCCGCGCGGGCGGCCTGGAAGGGCGTGTACTGGCGCTCGGAGCCCAGGATCAGCTGTTCGAGCCGGGCCGCGTCCTGGCCGTCGTCGTCAGGGGCGTCGCCCTGGTCCGCGGGCGGATCCTGCGCGTCCTGCGGGTCCTGTCCGGGCGCGGGCACGCCGGACGTCCGGTCGTCGACGCTCACCGCCCCACCCCTGTCCGTTCGCCGCGCACTGCCCTTCCGTTCCTCTGTCGTGCCTGGGCCCGCCGACCCCACGATACGGGAAGTGTGGGCCAGCTCACTTCGCTCCGGCGGTGACTCTGCCGCGGGACACCGCCGCGGCGGTTACCGCAGGTGAACGATGTCGCCCGCGCCGACCGGCTGCTGCACGCCGTCGGCGGTCGCGAGCACCAGCCGGCCGTCGCCGTCGACCGCCACGGCCTCGCCGGAGACCTGCGCTCCGCCGGGCAGTTCGGCGCGTACGGTACGGCCGAGGGTCGCGCAGCCCGCGGCGTACGCCGGCAGCAGTCCGCTGGCCGCGGCGTCACCGCCGGCCCGGCGCCAGTCGCCGTACCACTGCTCCAGCGAGCGCAGCAGGGCGCGGAGCAGGGGGTCGCGGTCGGTGCCCCGGGCGCCCGCCAGGACGAGGGAGCCGGCGGTGGGCACGGGCAGCTCGTCCTCGTGGAGGGTGACGTTGATGCCCATGCCGAGGACGACGGCGGAGCCGTCGGCGCCGGCCCGCTCGGCGAGGATGCCGCCGGCCTTGCGCTCCTCGCCCTTGACGGTGACGAGGAGGTCGTTCGGCCACTTCAGGCCGGTGTCGACGCCCGCGGACCGGGCGAGCGCGGTCGCCGCAGCGACACCGGCGAGCAGCGGCAGCCAGCCCCAGCGCTCGACGGGCACCCCGGCGCCGGGACGCAGCAGCACGGAGAAGAACAGCCCCGACCGGGCGGGCGCGGTCCAGCTGCGCTCCAGCCGCCCGCGCCCGGCGGTCTGCTCCTCGGCGACGAGCACAGCCCCCTCGTCCGCACCGGCGGCGGCCCGCTCGACCAGGTCGCTGTTGGTGGACCCGGTCGCCTCCACGACGTCGACGGCGGTCCACAGCCCTCCCGGCCGCAGCAGCGCATGGCGCAGCGCGTCGGCGTTGAGAGGCGGGCGGTCGAGGTCGGACCATCGGTTGCCAGTCATGGCAACCAGCCTAGGGCCTGGTTTCACACTCGCGTCTGCGCCGCGACGCCCGGCACGCACCCTCACCGCACGGCGCGCGGTTGCCGGTCTCAGCCGGGGCGGAGCCGGTCAACCGTCCGTGCGGTGGGGTGCGCCGGGCCGACCCCAGTCCGCCAGGGCGTGCAGCCGGCGCAGCAGCGGGTCGTCGTCCTCCCGGGAGAGAGGCGTCAGTGGACACAGCGGCCAGTACGGGCGGCCGTCGATCCACGGGACGACGATCGGGTCGGCGTCGACCCAGCCGTGCAGCTGGGCCTCGCCGGTCGGGGCGGGGAGACCGATCGGGATCCTGGCCTTCGTCTCCTTGTCGACGGACGTTCGCGGGGCGACCAGCACGAGGAACTCCTCGGGCGGGTCGTCGGCACTGCCGTGCGCCGCGAAGAGCAGCAGCAGCGCGTCCTCCGGGCTGTCGCCGGGCAGCAGCACGTAGCGCCTCGGCACGGGGACGGGCGCACGAGCGGCCCGGGCAAGCATGCGGGCGACGCGGATCCCGCCGCCGACGTACGCGCGGAACGCCGCGAGCAGCGCTGCGGCGGCGTTGAGCACACCCAGGACGAGCGGGGCGGCCCCGGCGACGTCGGACCACAGAGCCCAGAGCGTCAGCGGCACGGCGGCCCCACTGCCCGCGCCCAGCGCGCCGCGCAACTGGGAGATCCGCTGCAGGCCCGGCACCCGCCACCAGGGCACGCTGCGGACGTCGGGCCCGGGGCGTACGGCCCGGCGACTGCCCGGACAGGCCTGGCGCTCCGCGGCCTCGGCCAGTGACGCGCAGGCCGGCGGTCTCCCGGGGCCCTCATCCTCCGCCGACCGCACCACGAGGTCCTTCTGCAAGGACACGACCTCATCGCGGACTTGGCGGTGGACAGGGATGACGGGCGTGCCCGGCGTACGCCTCCGCGCCACCCGACCCGCTCCCCCGCCCAGCACGCCGCCGACGAGTAGCAGAAGGCCGCCGACGGCCAGCCAGGCGACGACGACGTCGGCCGCCGTACCGCGCCCGTCCGCGTCGTAGATGTCGCCCTTGAAGGGCCAGTACGACACCTCCCATCCGGCGACTCTCGACCCCGTGCGGGTATCCCGGTCGGCAGGGCAGCCCACGACCGCGTGCAACCACCGGTCCGTACCCGGCCGGGGGGCCTCGACCTCACATGTGCCGTCGCCGTCGTCGTGGACGACGTAGAGGTTCAGCGGCCTGTCGTCCTGGGAGGCCGCCCATCCGGCGATGCCGAGTCCCAGGGCCGCCAGCCCGACCAGGGCCAGCCATCGGAAGAGGGGCCGCCGCTGCCGGCGCACCCCGGGCCTGACGACCCCGCCCCCCGGCTGCGCGGCATCCGGCGCCTCGCGCAGCCCCGCCCGCTCCGCGGACCGCAGTGCGGGGCGCTGGGCGGGCGGCCAGTGGACCGGCCGCGCCCACGCCATCGCCACGGCCCCGGGCAGGGCCAGGACGCCGCCCCGCCCGCCGGGGCCGGGACGCCACCACACGGTCCCGCAGCCGACGGGCCAGTTCCGCGTCCGGTGCGCACGCAACATCGGCCTCGCGACGACGAGGAGCCTGCCGCTCGCTGGCACGCGCAACACCATGAGGTCCGGTCGCGGCGGACAAGCGACGGCCGACCGCCCACCACCATGACGGGCCCGAGCAGCGCCAGCAGCAGCCCCTGTCTTCGAAGCCGCACCAGCAAGGCCTCCGCGGCCGCCCCGCCCACCGACCCGCTCCTCCTGCAACGCCCGCCCCGCTGTCGTACAGGAGTGTCCACGACAGGTGGAGCCGGGCAACAGCCCGCGACCGGGAAGCGATCGACCCCGCTCGCTTCCGCTTTCCGGAGACCTTCCGGCAACCCTTCAGGCAAACCGCGCCTCTACCCAAGCGAGCCCCCCGGCAACCGCCACTGCGCCACCCCCCGATGTGGCCAACGCCGCACGTTCAGGGCGTTCCCGCGCGGCTACCCTACGTATGAGTAGCCACCCCCACAGACGAGCGCACAGGAGCTGCATCCCATGTCAGAGCCGCAGGGCCAGGAAGACGCGACCGTCGACGTCCATACGACGGCCGGGAAGCTCGCCGATCTGCGGCGGCGGACCGACGAGGCGGTGCACGCCGGGTCCGCGCGGGCCGTGGAGAAGCAGCACGCCAAGGGCAAGCTGACCGCGCGTGAGCGGGTGGACCTGCTGCTGGACGAGGGGTCCTTCACCGAGCTGGACGAGTTCGCCCGGCACCGCTCGACGAACTTCGGCATCGAGAAGAACCGCCCGTACGGCGACGGCGTCGTGACCGGGTACGGCACCGTCGACGGGCGCCCCGTCGTCGTCTACTCGCAGGACTTCACCGTCTTCGGCGGCTCCCTCGGCGAGGTCTACGGCGAGAAGATCGTCAAGGCCATGGACTTCGCGATGAAGACCGGCTGCCCGATCATCGGCATCAACGACGGCGGCGGCGCGCGGATCCAGGAGGGCGTGGTCGCGCTCGGCCTGTTCGCGGAGATCTTCCGGCGGAACGTGCACGCCTCCGGCGTGGTCCCGCAGATCTCCCTGATCGTGGGCCCCTGCGCCGGCGGCGCGGTCTACTCCCCCGCCATCACCGACTTCACGGTCATGGTCGACCAGACCTCGCACATGTTCATCACCGGCCCCGACGTCATCAAGACCGTCACCGGCGAGGACGTCGGCTTCGAGGAGCTGGGCGGCGCCCGCACCCACAACACCGTCTCGGGCGTGGCCCACCACATGGCCGGCGACGAGAAGGACGCCTTCGAGTACGTCAAGGCGCTGCTCTCCTACCTCCCGTCGAACAACCTCAGCGACGCCCCCGCGTACCCCGAGGAGTCGGATCTCGAGGTCACGGACGGCGACCGCGAGCTCGACACCCTGATCCCGGACTCCGCGAACCAGCCGTACGACATGCACACCGCCATCGAGCACGTGCTGGACGACGGGGAGTTCCTGGAGACGCAGTCGCTGTTCGCGCCGAACATCGTCACCGGCTTCGGCCGCGTCGAGGGCCACCCCGTGGGCGTCGTCGCCAACCAGCCGATGCAGTTCGCGGGCTGCCTCGACATCAACGCCTCCGAGAAGGCGGCCCGGTTCGTCCGCACCTGCGACGCCTTCAACATCCCCGTCCTCACCTTCGTGGACGTCCCCGGCTTCCTCCCCGGTACGGACCAGGAGTACGACGGCATCATCCGCCGCGGTGCGAAGCTGATCTACGCGTACGCCGAGGCCACGGTGCCGCTGATCACCGTCATCACGCGCAAGGCGTTCGGCGGCGCGTACGACGTGATGGGCTCCAAGCACCTCGGCGCCGACCTCAACCTCGCCTGGCCGACCGCCCAGATCGCCGTCATGGGCGCCCAGGGCGCGGTCAACATCCTGCACCGCCGCACGCTCGCCGCGATCGAGGACCCGGCGGCGCAGGAGGCGAAGCGGCAGGAGCTCATCGCGGACTACGAGGACACGCTCCTCAACCCGTACGCGGCGGCGGAGCGCGGTTACGTCGACGCGGTGATCATGCCGTCGGAGACGCGGCGGCAGGTCGTCAAGGGCCTGCGCGTGCTGCGCAACAAGCGTGAGCAGCTCCCGCCGAAGAAGCACGGCAACATCCCGCTGTAAGGAGGCGTACGGCCATGAGTGACGAGACCTTCCGCGTCGTACGCGGCAACCCGACCCCCGAGGAGCTCGCGGCCGCCCTGGCGGTCGTCCAGGTCCGCGCGGCCTCCGGCCCCCCCGCACCGGCGCCCGCGCGACCCACGGACGAGTGGGCGTCCCCACGCTCACTCCTCCACCGCAGGGTGCCGCGGGCGGGGGCGTCGGCTTGGCGCACCACGTACTGGCCGGTGTAGCGGGGCGGTTCGCGGTCGGCGACCGGCGCCGCCCGCGCCTTCGGCGCGGGGTTGCCCCCACCCACACGCCACCCGTTACGGGTCGTCTTACCTGACGCCGGCGCCTGGGGGTGCGGGC
>NZ_JBFAXR010000099.1:0-34053 GCF_040680895.1 Streptomyces sp. NPDC051940
GGCCTCCGCCCCGCCCCCGGGCCCTGCCCGGCCGGGCTTCGGGCCTCCGCCCCGCCCCCGGGCCCTGCCCGGCCGGGCTTCGGGCCTCCGCCCCGGCCCCGGGCCTCGCCTCGCCGGGCTTCGGACCTCCGTCCCGGCGGGTTCCGGGCGGCCACCCGGCCGTTCCAGGACCCGGCCCGGCCGGCTCTCGGCCTCAGCCCCGCCCGTTCCGGGCTGAGGCCGGGCCCGCTGCGAGCTCCCAGCCCGGCACCAGCCGCTTCCTCCCCGGGCCGCCCGGGTCAATCCCGTCCCGGCCAGACCAGCTCGGGCCGTCCCACCCGCAGGGGTGCGGCCCCGATGGGCACGCGGACGACTCCGCTCCGGCCCGGGCTGGCGGCTGGACGGTGCCCGCCTACTTGCTCTGTCTCCCGCCTTCCCCCCGAGGGAACCCCCGTCGCCAGGGTGTGGTCGCGCCCGGGGTGCCGCTCTGTATTCGGGGCACAACCCGGGCGGCAGGGGCCCGCGGCTGGACGGGCCCGCCCGCTCGCCCTATCCCCCGCCCCCGCTTCCCGCCCTCGGGAAGGGATCCCAGCCCGGCGGGGGTCGCGGGTGGGCGGGGACCGCCTCACCTGGTCTCCCGCCCTCCCGGGGAGGGGACCCCCGCCTGCACGGGGTCTCGTTGCGCCGGGTTCTGCTTGCGGGGGCCGGGCCGAGCCCCAGGTGGCGGGAGCACGCGGACGGGCGGCGACCGCCCCTCGCCTCGTCCCCCGCCCTCCCGCGGAGGAACCGCCTGCCGCAGGTGTGCGATGTGAGCGCGCGGGCGGGTTCCGCTCCCGGGCCCGGGGCGGAGCCCAGGGGAGGAGGGGCTGCAGATGGGCGGTGCCCTCCCGCCTCGTCTCAAGCTCTCCCCCCCCGGCGGACCCCCGCCAGGCGCGCGGTCCCGACGTGCCCGGATGGGTTCCGCGCCGGGGCTCTGGGGCGGAGCCCCGGGAAGCAGGGGTCTGCGGATGGGCGGCGACCGCCCCTTCGCACCACCTCCCGCCCCCGCTTCGTCTCCTGCCCTCCCCCCCGGGAGGGGACCGCCCCAACGCAGGCGCGCGGTCCTGCTGCGCGCGCTGGCAGCTTTCGTTTCGGGGGCCTCGGGGCGGAGCCCCGGGAAGCAGGGGCCTGCGGATGGGCGGCGACCGCCCCTTCGCACCACCTCCCGCCCCAGCTTCGTCTCCTGCCCTCCCCCCCCCCGGAGGGGACCCCCGCAGGCGCACACCCCCGCTGCGCGCGCCCGCAGCTTCCGCTTCGGGGGTCGGGGGCTGAGCCCCGAGGGAAGGCGGGCGTGCGGCGGGGTGTCAGTGCGATGGTGTGCAATGGATGACGTGTCAGTGCTGGATGAGCCCCTGAAGAAGACCGTCGGTCCGCCCACCGCGAAGGTGATGGCCGAGCAGCTCGGCCTGCACACCGTCGGAGACCTGCTGCACCACTACCCCCGGCGGTACGCCGAGCGCGGCGAGCTGACCCGCCTCGGCGAGCTGCCGCTCGACGAGCACGTCACCGTCGTCGCCGAGGTGGAGAAGGCCGCGATACTGGGCACCGGCCGCGGCAAACGCCTCGAGGTCGTGATCACGGACGGCGGCGGCCGCCTCACGCTCGTCTTCTTCGGCCGCGGCGCGTTCCACCCGCAGAAGCAGCTGCTGCCCGGCCGCCGCGGCCTGTTCGCCGGCAAGGTCACGGTCTTCAACCACAAACGCCAGCTCCAGCACCCGGAGTTCAAGCTGCTGGACGCCGACAGCGGCGCGCAGGCCGCCGAGGAGTGGGCCAACAAGCTCATCCCGATCTACCCCGCCTGCGCCCGCCTCGCCTCCTGGCAGATCGACCAGGCGCTGGACGTGGTGCTGGGCACGATGGAGGCCACCCGCTGGGAGGGCGTCGTCGACCCCGTGCCGCACACCCTGCGCGAGTCCCGCGGCCTCACCACGCTGCCCGAGGCGCTGACGAAGGTCCACCGCCCCCGTAGCAAGGCGGACATCACGACCGCCCGCGAGCGTCTGAAGTGGGACGAGGCGTTCGTCCTCCAGGTCGCCCTCGCCCGCCGCCGGCTGGCGGACAGCCAGACCCCGGCCGTCCCACGCACACCCAGCCCCGAGGGCATCCTCGCGGACTTCGACGCCCGCCTGCCCTTCACCCTCACCGAGGGCCAGCAGCAGGTCTCCGCCGAGATCTTCGCCGACCTCGCCACCGAACACCCGATGCACCGCCTGCTCCAGGGCGAGGTCGGCTCCGGCAAGACGATGGTCGCCCTGCGCGCCATGCTCGCCGTCGTCGACTCCGGCGGCCAGACCGCCCTGCTCGCCCCCACCGAGGTCCTCGCCCAGCAGCACCACCGCTCGATCACGGAGATGATGGGCGACCTCGCCGAGGGCGGCATGCTCGGCGGCTCCACGCACGGCACGAAGGTGGTACTGCTCACCGGCTCCATGGGCGCCGCCGCCCGCCGCAAGGCGCTCCTCGACCTCGCCACGGGCGAGGCGGGCATCGTCATCGGCACGCACGCGCTGATCGAGGACAAGGTCCAGTTCCACGACCTGGGCCTGGTCGTCGTCGACGAGCAGCACCGCTTCGGCGTCGAGCAGCGCGACGCCCTGCGCGGCAAGGGCAAGCAGCCACCGCACCTGCTGGTCATGACGGCCACACCGATCCCGCGCACGGTCGCGATGACCGTCTTCGGCGACCTCGAGACCTCCGTCCTCGACCAGCTCCCCGCCGGCCGCTCGCCGATCGCCAGCCACGTCGTCCCCGCGGCCGACAAGCCGCACTTCCTCGCCCGTACCTGGGAGCGGGTCCGCGAGGAGACCGAGGCCGGACATCAGGCGTACGTCGTGTGCCCGCGGATCGGCGACGAGGAGCCCGACGCGAAGAAGAAGTCCGCGGAGACCCCGTCCGCCGAGGACCTGGCGGAGAAGCGCCCGCCGCTCGCTGTGGTGGAGATCCTCGAGCAGCTCACGACGGGCCCCCTCCAGGGCCTGCGGGTCGAGATGCTGCACGGCCGGATGGCCCCCGACGCCAAGGACGACGTGATGCGCCGCTTCGCCGCCGGCGAGGTCGACGTCCTGGTCGCCACGACGGTCATCGAGGTCGGCGTGAACGTGCCCAACGCCACGGTGATGGTCATCATGGACGCCGACCGCTTCGGCGTCTCCCAGCTGCACCAGCTCCGCGGCCGCGTCGGCCGCGGCGCCGCGGCGGGCCTGTGCCTGCTGGTCTCGGAGATACCGGAGGGCTCCCCGGCCCGGGCCCGCCTCGACGCGGTCGCCGGCACGCTGGACGGCTTCGAACTCTCCCGTATCGACCTCGAACAGCGCCGCGAGGGCGACGTCCTCGGCCAGGCCCAGTCCGGCGCGCGCTCCTCGCTGCGGATGCTCGCGGTCATCGACGACGAGGAGGTCATCGCGGCCGCCCGCGAGTCGGCGACGGCGATCGTCGCCGAGGACCCGGAGCTCACGGCGTACCCCGAACTGAAGAGCGCCCTGCAGAGCCTGCTGGACGCGGAGCGGGAGGAGTACCTCGACAAGGGCTGACGCCACGACAAGGGCCGGGGCCACGCCCGCATCCCGCCAGGCGCCGCCCCCGGCCCGTCTCCTAGGCTGGACCCCATGACACGCGTGATCGCCGGGACCGCCGGCGGGCGGCGGCTTGCCGTCCCCCCGGGGAACGGGACCCGCCCCACCTCCGACCGGGCGCGCGAGGGTCTCTTCTCCACCTGGGAGTCCCTCCACGGCCCGCTCACGGGGCTGCGCGTGCTCGATCTGTACGGCGGTTCGGGCGCCGTGGGCCTGGAGGCCCTGTCGCGCGGCGCCGCACACGCGCTGATCGTCGAGGCGGACGCGCGCGCGGTCCGCACCATCCGGGACAACGTCCGCGGCCTGCGCCTGCCGGGCGCCGAGGTCCGCGCCGCCAAGGCCGAACAGGTCATCACGGGAGCGCCGCCCGCACAGCCGTACGATCTGGTCTTCGTGGACCCCCCGTACGCCGTCACGGACGACGCCGTACGGGAGATCCTCCTCACACTCCGCACCGAGGGCTGGCTCACGGACGACGCGCTCGCCACCGTGGAGCGCAGTACACGGGGCGGCGAGTTCCACTGGCCGGGCGGTTTCGACGCACTGCGGTCGCGCAAGTACGGCGAAGGCACCCTCTGGTACGGTCGCGCCGCCTCATGACCGACCGGGAGAGCGGGGACGCTCTCGACGGAACGCCACCTCGCACCAGAAAGGCAGGGCTCGTGCGCCGCGCAGTCTGTCCCGGGTCCTTCGACCCGATCACCAACGGACACCTCGACATCATCGCCCGCGCCTCGAAGCTGTACGACGAGGTCTACGTCACCGTGATGATCAACCAGTCGAAGAAGGGCCTGTTCAGCGTCGAGGAGCGGATCGACCTGATCCGCCGGTGCACCGCGGAGTACGGCAACGTGAAGGTCGAGTCGTACCACGGCCTCCTCGTCGACTTCTGCAAGCAGCGCGACATCCCCGCCATCGTCAAGGGCCTGCGGGCGGTCTCGGACTTCGACTACGAACTCCAGATGGCCCAGATGAACCACGGCCTGTCCGGCGTGGAGACCATCTTCATCCCCACCAACCCGCTGCACAGCTTCCTCTCCTCCAGCCTGGTCAAGGAGGTGGCCGCCTGGGGCGGCGACGTCTCCGACCATGTCCCGCCGGTGGTCCAGGAGGCGCTCGCGGCGCGGCTGGCGAGGGACTGAACGGCCGGACGGACTCCCGTGATTCACGTGCCGCTGCACGTGCACGGTGAAAAGCCGTAGAGTCTCCCGTCATGGACGTACAGATGAGGCTCGACGACATCGTCGCGGCCGTTGAGGGCGCCAGGTCCATGCCGATGTCGGCATCCTGCGTGATCAACCGTACCGAGCTGCTCGAGATGCTCGAGGAGGTACGTCAGGCCCTGCCCGGCTCACTCGCCCAGGCCCAGGAGCTGATCGGCGGCCGCGAGCAGCTGGTCGAGCAGGCCCGCCAGGAGGCCGAGCGGATCGTCGAGCAGGCGCACAGCCAGCGCGGTGAGCTGCTCTCGCAGACGGAGATGGCGCGCCGGGCCCAGGAGGAGGCGGAGCGGATCGTCGCCGAGGCCCGCCAGGAGGCCGCCGGTATCCGCGCCGACGCCGACGACTACGTCGACAGCAAGCTCGCCAACTTCGAGGTGGTCCTCTCCAAGACCGTCGGCTCCGTCGACCGCGGCCGCGCCAAGCTGCTCGGCCACGACCCCGGCTTCGACGACGTCGAGGGCTTCGACGAGGCCCCCGAGCGCAGCGCCGACCCGATGGAGCAGCGGCGCCGCGCCGACGACTACATCGAGGCCCAGTTCCGCGCCTTCGAGAACGTGCTGACCAAGACCCTGGAGGCGGTCGGCCGCGGCCGGCAGAAGCTCGAGGGCCGGGTCAAGCCCATCGACGACCTCGCCGCCCACATCGCCGGCCAGGAGGAGGGCCCGGCGATCCCGCACCAGATGTCGGACGACGGCTACCTCGCGGACCTGGCGGCCACCCAGCAGCGCCCGCACCAGGCGGCGGCGCCCGAGCAGGGCGCGATCCCGGACCAGATCCCCGTACCGGAGCAGCCGCAGTACTACGGTCAGCAGCCCGCGGGCTACGGCGGGCAGCAGGGCGGTTACGACCAGCAGACCGGCGGCTACGACCAGCAGACCGCCGGTTACGACCAGCAGTACCAGGACCCGTACGGGGTGCAGCAGCCGCAGTACGCAGACGCTTCCGCCGCCTCCGCCCAGCAGCAGGGCTACGGTCACGGCCAGCAGGACGCGTACTGGCAGCAGCACCAGCCCCAGGGCGGCCACGACGCCCAGGGCGGCTGGCAGCACACCGGCCAGACCGCGGCGCTGGACGAGACGAGCCTCTTCGACACCGGCATGATCGACCTCGAACAGCTGCGCCAATATGATGACCAGGGACGCTGACCCCGTCCCGCCCGCACGGACGGCCCGTCTCCAGATCAGGACGATCCGACTCCGGATTGGGACGAGAAGCGATCGTCCAGTATCCTGAATGTTCGCGTCGCCCTTCCCTGCCCGTATACCGGCGGGGAGTACGAAAGCAGGAAGCTCTGAACGCCCGACTGGATCACCGCGCGCCTCTCGTGTTCGACACACGGGAGCTGGGTCGTCGTCCCGGTGCGATGAAGAAGCTGACCCGCTCCCTGGCGGCCCCCGCCGATCTCGGCATCGAGGTCATCGGGGTGCCCGAGGGCGCTCCCGTCGAGCTGGACCTCCGGCTCGAGTCGGTCATGGAAGGGGTGCTTGTCACAGGCACCGCCCATGCATCGGTGAAGGGTGAATGCGTAAGGTGTCTGGAGCCCATCGAGCAGGAGCTCGATGTGGACTTCCAGGAGATGTACTCCTACCCGGAGTCCGATCACCGGGGTCGTGTCTTCGACACGCAGCCCGATGACGAGGAGTCCGAGCAGGAGACGTACTACCTCGAGGACGACCTGTTCGACCTCGAGCCCGTGCTGCGCGACGCGGTGGTGCTCGCACTGCCGCTGCAGCCGGTGTGCCAGGACGACTGCCCCGGCCTGTGCTCCCAGTGCGGAGCGAGGCTCGCGGACGACCCGGACCACCACCATGAGGTCACCGACATCCGTTGGGCGGCCCTGCAGGATATCGACATCAGCGGTGCCGTCGACGGTGCCGACGAGAACCAGGAGAAGTAGCCGTGGCTGTTCCCAAGCGGAAGATGTCGCGCAGCAACACGCGCCACCGCCGTTCGCAGTGGAAGGCTGCGGTTCCGACCCTTGTGGCGTGCGAGCGCTGCCACGAGCCGAAGCAGCAGCACATCGCGTGCCCGAGCTGCGGCACGTACAACAAGCGTCAGGTCCTCGAGGTCTGACGGGCGAGAGGGATACGGCTGATATGTCGTCCGACAACAAAGCCTCGTCCCACACGCTTCTGGAAGGGCGGCTCGGCTACCAGCTCGAGTCCGCCCTTCTGGTGCGTGCGCTGACCCACCGGTCGTACGCCTACGAGAACGGCGGGCTGCCGACCAACGAGCGGCTGGAGTTCCTCGGTGACTCCGTCCTCGGCCTGGTCGTCACCGACACCCTCTACAACACCCACCCCGAGCTGCCCGAGGGCCAGCTGGCCAAGCTGCGTGCGGCCGTGGTCAACTCCCGCGCGCTGGCCGACGTCGGCCGCGGCCTGGACCTGGGCGCGTTCGTGCGTCTCGGCAAGGGCGAAGAGGGCACGGGCGGCCGCAACAAGGCGTCGATCCTCGCGGACACGCTGGAGGCGGTCATCGGGGCGGTGTACCTCGACCAGGGTCTGGACGCGGCCTCGGAGCTGATCCACCGGCTCTTCGATCCGCTGATCGAGAAGTCGTCGAACCTCGGCGCGGGCCTGGACTGGAAGACCTCCCTCCAGGAGCTCACCGCGGCGGAGGGCCTCGGCGTGCCCGAGTACGTCGTCACGGAGACCGGCCCCGACCACGAGAAGACCTTCACGGCTGCAGCTCGCGTCGGTGGTGTCGCGTACGGCACTGGCACTGGCCGCAGCAAGAAGGAAGCGGAACAGCAGGCGGCGGAGACCGCCTGGCGGGAGATCCGCGCGGCTGCCGACGCGCGCGCGGCCTCCGACTCCGCCTCCGCGGAGGGCGCTTCGGCGTCCGCGTAAGGCGTTCCAGGGCGCCGGCCGTCTCTTCGGGGACGGGCGGCGCCCGTCGGCGTTGTCTCGTACGAAAGAGGGGGACCGGTGCCCGAGCTGCCCGAGGTCGAGGTCGTACGGCGTGGGCTGGCGCGCTGGATCGCCGGCCGCACGATCGCCGAGGTGCAGGTCCTGCACCCGCGCGCCGTACGCCGGCATGCCGACGGCGGCGAGGACTTCAGCGCGGTGCTCAAGGGCCACACGCTCGGTGAGCCGCAGCGCCGCGGCAAGTACCTGTGGATCCCGCTGGCCGGCGAGGGCCGCTCCCTGCTCGCCCATCTCGGCATGAGCGGACAGCTCCTGGTCCGGCCGGAGACGGCCCCCGACGAGAAGCACCTGCGGATCCGCGTCCGCTTCGCGGACACGGCTGACGCGGCGGGCGGCACGGAACTGGAACTCCGATTCGTCGACCAGCGGACCTTCGGCGGGCTCTCCCTCCACCCGGAAACGGCGGACGGCCTCCCGGACGTCATCGCGCACATCGCCCGCGACCCGCTCGATCCCGCCTTCGACGACGACGCGTTCGCGACCGCGCTGCGCCGCAAGCGCACGACGATCAAACGCGCGCTCCTCGACCAGTCCCTGATCAGCGGTGTCGGCAACATCTACGCCGACGAGGCCCTCTGGCGCGCCCGCGTCCACTACGAGCGCGAGACCGCCGGCTTCACCCGCCCCCGCACGGCGGAACTCCTCGGCCACGTCCGCGACGTGATGAACGCGGCCCTGGCCCAGGGCGGCACGAGCTTCGACTCCCTCTACGTCAACGTCAACGGCGAGTCCGGCTACTTCGACCGCTCCCTGGACGCCTACGGCCGCGAGGACGAACCCTGCCGCCGCTGCGGCACCCCCATCCGCCGCCGCCCCTGGATGAACCGCTCCAGCTACTTCTGCCCCCGCTGCCAGCGCCCCCCGCGGGCGCGGTGAGAGGGCGTGGCGACGCCGCCGGTCCACGGCACGCTGCACCACGTCGAGCCCTGGGTACCCGACCTCGAGCGCGCCTCGCACTCCCTGGGCCGGCTGTTCAGCGCCCTGGGCTACGCCCGCTTCCAGACCTGGCCCTCCCGCGCTAGTTGGCGGCTCGGACCGACGTACATCGTCCTGGAGCAGTGCCAGGGCCTCACCTCCGGCCGGCATGACGACGGCTTCGAGGTGGAACTCGTCGCCGTCAGTTCCCCGGCGTGAGCTGTCCGCGCCGGGCGTCGATTCCCGCCAGCACGATCTGCAGGCCCGTCTCGAACCGCGCGTCGAAGTCCCCGAACAGCGCCTCGCCCGCCGCGGCCATCCGCGGCCGTTCCTCCGCGCCGATCCGCTCCGCCCGGGCCGCGGGCTCGTAGCGCTCGTCCGCCTCGCCGGGCCGCGGGTGTACGGCCTGTTCCTCGACGGCGAAGCCGACGGTGAAGCAGTACAGGGTGTTCATCGCCAGCGCCGCGTCCGCCGTGCCGAAGCCCGCCTCGGTCATCAGCGCGAGCCCCGCCTCCATCACGTCGTACATCCGCGCGTCGTCCAGATGCGTACCGCTGAAGACCTTGGCCCCGTCGCGGTGGGCGAGGAGCCCGCGCCGCAGGGCGCGCATGTACGCGGCGGAGTGCTCGCGCCACTGGTCGCCGGTGGCGGGCAGGCCGGCCTCCTCGGCGACATCGAGGAGGACGGTCGTGGCCATGGCGTCGATGAGCGCCTGCTTGTTCTTGAAGTGCCAGTAGAGCGCGGGGGCCTGCACGTTCAGTTCGGCGGCGATCTTGCGGAGGGTGAGCCCGTCGATGCCGGTCGCGTCCATGAGCCGCAGGGCGGTGCGTACGACCAGCTCTCTGTCCAGGGCCATTGGGGGTCCCTCCCTTCCGCTTTCGCGGACCTCACTTTAACGCTGTTCAGCAAACCCCATTGACTCCTTAACGTTGTTAAGTCCATACTCGGAGCGTCGTCAACTTAACGATGTTAAGGAGTGATCGGTATGCGTGCGGCAGTCCTGCACAAGCTGGGGGAGACCCCGAGGTACGAGACGTTCCCCGAGCCCGTCGCCGGCCAGGGGGAGGCGGTCGTCGAGGTGCTCGCGGCGGCCCTGAAGCCCATCGACCGCTGGATGGCGGACGGCTCGCACTACGCGGCGTACCGGGAGTTCCCGGTCGTGGCGGGGGCCGACGGCGTCGGCCGGCTGGACGACGGGCGGCGGGTGGTGTTCTTCGCCCCGGTCCGCCCGTACGGCGGCATGGCGGAGCGGGCGCTGGTCCGCGCGGGCCTGTGGGTGCCGGTGCCCGACGAGGTCGACGACGTCACCGCGGCGGCGGTGGCGAACCCGGGCATGGCGGCGTGGAAGTCGCTGGTGTGGCGCGGCGGCCTCCGCCCGGGCCAGACGGTCCTGGTACTGGGCGCGACGGGTGCCTCCGGCCGGATCGCGGTCCAGCTGGCGAAGCGGCACGGGGCCGGGCACGTCATCGCCGCCGGGCGCAACGAGGCGGTGCTCGCGGAGCTGCGCTCCCTCGGCGCGGACGAGGTGCTCCGGCTCGACGTGCCCGCGCCGGAGCTCGTGGAGGCGTTCTCCGCGTCGGCCGCGGCGCACCCGTACGACCTCGTCCTCGACTACGTCTGGGGCGCCCCGGCCCAGGCCCTGTTCCAGGCCCTCACGAGCCCGGACCTGTTCCCGTCGGACGACCGCGAGCGGATCCTGCACGTGCAGGTCGGCCAGGTCGCGGGCGACGCGATCTCCCTGAACGCGAACACCCTCCGCTCGACGCCCCTGGAGATAGTCGGCTCGGGCACGGGCACGTCACCGTCCCCGGCGGAGGCGATGTCGGCGTTCGGGGCCCTGCTGACGGACGCGGGCTCGGGAGCCATCCGCATCGCGACGGAGGCGCGGCCCCTGTCGGATGTGGGGGCGGCGTGGGGGGAGGGGAGCGGCGGAGCGCGGGTGGTGTTCGTGCCTTGAAGTACCTCGCACGTCCCGGGTTGAGGGCGGGTGTCCACCGTGGGGCCGTGCACCCATTCCACGGACACCTCGCCACCCTCGGTGAGGTCGCCCCGATCCACCATCCGCCTACGCCACAGCGCGGAGGCTCATGTCGTACACCGTGGTGATGCCCGGACGCTGCAGGGCGGCGCCCGTCTGGCCCTCGCGCTCCAGTCGTCCGCGCGTGCGCTGTTCCCGCCGCGGCCCAGCGGCGTCTCCAGCTCGTACCGCCCGCCCAACGTGCGAGCAGGTCTGCACGCACCGCGACGCCGTCGAGCGGTGCCGCAACCCTGCCGGCCAAGCCGGCGCAGGCCCGGCGCGAAGGCTCAATAACCGAAGAAGTGATGGGCCGGGTTGCTGACCTGCGGGGTGGCCTCCAACCGCACCTCTGACCTGCGGGTCGATTGTCAATGGCCGTGAGTGTTGGTCGTTGTTGGCAGACCTCGCACATCCCAGAGACGGCCCCAGGTAGGCCCGACTACGACGCGGGCGCTGCTTCGCCGGCCTCGTCGTCGTCGCCCATGACTTCGATCAGTCTCCGCCGGGCCTCCTCAAGGCGCGTGCCGTAGTCCGGCATGAAGATCTCGGCCAAGGATTTGTCGAGCGTGCCCGCGATCGTGTGCAGCGGAGACCAAACCGATCTGTCTCCCACGATGGCGCTCAATTTGTCGGACTTCATCGTCACGTCGTACAGCCAGTCCGAGAGCACAAACGCTTGATCGCGCGACAGCTTGATAATGATCGGATCTTCGCTCATGGGGGAACCGTAGCGAGAGGTCGGCGGAGCGACTTTTGGACTGGAGCTGCCATGGGGCGGGAGATCACGAGGCCCTAAGCTGACCCGCGATCGGGCTGGCTTCCTGGCCTGCCCACAATGCCCGATCGGGCCTCGTGATCTTAGGGTCCCGCCCCATGGTGGCTGTCTAAAAGTCGTGGACCCGACCGGACCCGGCCCGATCGGTTCTCCTCGGACTGTCGGCTGTCGTCGCGTGCGGGCCGACTTGATCACCGCTTGTGGAAGCCCGCGCTTCGCGCCGCCGGCGTCCCCGCTACGCGGGAGAACGGGATGCGCGCGCTGAGGCACTTCTACGCTTCGGTCCTGTTGGATGCGGGGGAGAGCATCAAGGCCCTGAGTGAGTACCTCGGCCACCATGACCCGGGCTTCACCCCGCGGACGTACACACATCTCATGCCGTCCAGCGAGAGCCGAACGCGGGCCGCCGTGGATCGCGCGCTGGGAACTCCCGGCCACACAGAAGACGGCCGGACGCGGCCCAAGAGGCTGGATAGGCCCCTGACCTGCGGCTATATCAATAACCGAAGTCCTGCGTCCACCAAGGACCGCCGTCCGCCAGGTACACGCCCACGCCGAGGGTTTTGAAGTCGCAGTTCAGGATGTTCGCCCGGTGGCCCTCCGAGGCCATCCACGCGTCCATCACCGCCTGGGCGTCGTTCTGGCCCCGGGCGATGTTCTCGCCGCCGAGGTTCGAGATGCCCGCGGCCTCCGCGCGCTCCCAGGGGTCGTCGCCGTCGGGGTCGGTGTGGTCGAAGAAGTCCCGCTGGGCCATGTCCGCGCTGAAGTCGCCGGCCAGCTTCGCGAGGGCCGTGTCCGCCGTGAGCGGCTGGCAGCCGGCCTTCGAGCGCTCCTGGTTGACGAGCTTCAGGACCTCCGCCTCGATCGCGGCCGTCGTGTCCGCCGGCTTGGGGGCCGGCTTCGTCGCCTGCGGGGCCTTCGTCGTGGGGGCGGGCGCCGCCGTCGTGGGGGCGGGGGCCGCCGTCTTCTGCTCGGTCGTCTTCTTCGGCGCAGGCGCGGGCGCCTTCGTCGAAGGCGAGGCCGACGGCTTCGGCGAGGTCGTCGAGGGGGAGGAGGACGGCGACGGGGACGCCGACTCGCTCGTCGGCGACTGGCCGGCCGTCTGGCTCTCCAGGGACGCGCTGTCGCCCGCCTCTATTCGGTCGCCGCCCGAGTCCCCGTCACCCCCGCCGCTGCCCACGACGGCCGAGCCGCCGAGCGCGAGCGCGCCGACGGCGACCGCCGCGGAGGCGCCCAGCATTCCGGCGCGGGCGGGGCTCTGCCTGCGGTGCTGCCCTCTGCCCGCCGGACGGCCCCCCTCGTGCGTCACCACGGAAACAGATCCAGTAGTGTCTGCGGAGCGTCGGTGGCGTCCCATCCGGCTCATTCCTCACGCGGCTTGACGTCAATTGCAGTCATGACCATCACTCACACGAGTGATAATTCATTGACCCGCGACTCTAACCCATCCCGGCATCCCCGATGCCGATGTCGAGCAATTGTCCGGATAGCGTGGGGTTGTGAACGAACCTGAGAGCGCAGTGCCCGAGGTGCGGCTGACCGCGTGGATTCGCGGCCGTGTCCAGGGAGTTGGCTTCCGCTGGTACACCCGGGCCACCGCGCTGGAGATCGGCGGGCTGGCCGGCTTTGCGACGAATCTCACTGACGGCCGGGTGCAGGTGGTGGCCGAGGGGCCCAAGGAGTCCTGTG
Organism: Streptomyces sp. NPDC051940; assembly: GCF_040680895.1. Lineage (NCBI taxonomy): Bacteria > Bacillati > Actinomycetota > Actinomycetes > Kitasatosporales > Streptomycetaceae > Streptomyces > Streptomyces sp. NPDC051940. The sequence goes on from NZ_JBFAXR010000099.1 coordinate 13,137, forward strand.
AGCGGCTGCTGGCGTGGTTGACAGGTGCCGACACGCCCGGGCGGGTCGACGGGGTGACCGAGATCTGGGACTCGCCGCGCGGCGGTTATCCGACTTTCGAGATCCGCTGACTGCCCCCTGCAGTTATCCCCGTACGGTAGGGGTGACCTGCTGGTTGCCAACTCGGCCCGGCCATGGAAGGCTGCCCCCGACCGACTGGTCCACACGCCCCCCGGCGCGCCTGCCTGCCCTGCGCCCGCGGATACGGGGCGTGATCGTGTTGACCGTCAAAGTATTTGGTGAGACGCTGGAAGCCCGCGCACCCTAGCTGTTTGCGATGCCCTCCGGGCTCAGGTCGCACCTGATCACACAAGGGGCAGAGGCGGACAACCGCGGGTGCCTATCCCTCACGACCCACACCGCTCGGTCGGTCACTCAGTGTGGAGGACCTTCAATCATGGCAAAGGCGCTTCTCGGTTACGTCGGCGGCACCGATCCGCGACTGATCGCCGAGATGCGACGGCTGCAGCAGCGTGTCCAGGACCTGGAGCATGAGCTCGTACGCATCCAGGCCGAGAACGACATGCTCGCCGCCGCCGCCCATCACGGCGACATGGTGCTCGACAACGTCGACGTACCCCAGGCGGAGCCTGCGCTCACCTGACAGATCTCCTGTCAGCGTGTTCGATAACCGCTTGAGGATTGCTGCAAGGGACGCTTCGGCGTCCCTTCGTCGTTTCCGGACCACATCGTCGTGGTCTCCGGGAAACCCTTGATCGTCGGGGGCAGTTGACGAAAGCGCTCGGCGCGGAGATGTTTCCTCCACCGCAGGGTGGTGACCCTTACAACTGATGTGCCCTGCACGTTACCCGGTGAAACGGGCAAGAGCGATAGAGTCTCCGGCACCGTCAGGTAAGCAGTCCTATCGATTCATCGCCGGAGGAGAGCTCAGCGTGCACCTCAAGAGCCTCACCCTCCGGGGCTTCAAATCCTTCGCGTCCGCCACCACCCTGCGCTTCGAGCCGGGCATCACCTGTGTGGTCGGACCCAACGGCTCCGGGAAGTCCAACGTCGTCGACGCCCTGTCCTGGGTGATGGGCGAGCAGGGGGCGAAATCCCTGCGCGGCGGAAAGATGGAGGACGTCATCTTCGCCGGCACCACCGGCCGCCCCCCGCTGGGCCGCGCCGAGGTGTCGCTGACGATCGACAACTCCGACGGCGCCCTGCCGATCGACTACGCCGAGGTGACGATCACCCGGATCATGTTCCGCAACGGCGGCAGCGAATACCAGATCAACGGCGACACCTGCCGGCTGCTGGACATCCAGGAACTGCTCTCCGACTCCGGTATCGGCCGCGAGATGCACGTCATCGTCGGCCAGGGCCAGCTCGACTCCGTCCTGCACGCCGACCCGATGGGCCGCCGCGCCTTCATCGAGGAGGCCGCCGGCGTCCTCAAGCACCGCAAGCGCAAGGAGAAGGCGCTGCGCAAGCTGGACGCCATGCAGGCGAACCTCGCCCGCGTCCAGGACCTCTCCGACGAGCTGCGCCGCCAGCTCAAGCCGCTCGGCCGGCAGGCCGCCGTCGCCCGCAAGGCCGCCGTCATCCAGGCCGACCTGCGCGACGCGAGGCTCCGGCTGCTGGCCCACGACCTGGTCTCCCAGCGCGAGGCGCTCGCCGCCGAGGTCGCCGACGAGGCCGCCCTGAAGGAGCGCAAGGAGGCCGCCGAGGCCGCCCTCACGGCCGCCCGCGAACGCGAGGCCGCGCTGGAGGCCGAGGTCCAGGCCCTCACCCCCCGGCTGCGCGAGGCCCAGGCCACCTGGCACGAGCTGGGCCAGCTCGCCGAACGCGTCCGCGGCACCGTGAGCCTCGCCGAGGCCCGCGTCCGCAGCGCCACCTCCGCCCCCGCCGAGGAGCGCCGCGGCCGCGACCCGGAGGACATGGAGCGCGAGGCGCAGCGCGTCCGCGAGCAGGAGGCCGAGCTGGAGGCCGCCCTGGAGGCCGCGCAGCGCGCGCTGGAGGACACCGTCTCCCACCGCGCCGAGCTGGAGCGGCAGCTCTACGACGAGGAGCGCCGGCTCAAGGACGCCGCCCGCGCCATCGCCGACCGCCGCGAACGCCTCGCCCGGATAAGCGGTCAGGTCACCGCCGCCCGCGGTCGCGCCGCCTCCGCCCAGGCCGAGATCGACCGCCTCGCCACCGCCCGCGACGAGGCGCAGGAACGTGCCGTCACGGCCCAGGAGGCGTACGAGACGCTCAAGGCCGAGGTCGACGGCCTGGACGCCGGGGACGTGGAGCTGGCCGAGGAGCACGAGACGGCGAAACTCGCCCTCGCCGAGGCCGAGTCCGCGCTCACCGCCGCCCGCGAGGCCGCCACCACCGCCGAGCGCAGGCGCGCCGCCACCCAGGCCCGCCACGACGCCCTGGCGCTCGGCCTGCGCCGCAAGGACGGCACCGGCACCCTGCTGGAGGCCACCGACCGGCTCTCCGGCCTGCTCGGCCCCGCCGCCGAACTCCTCACCGTCGCCCCCGGCCACGAGATCCCCGTCGCCGCGGCCCTGGGCGCCGCCGCCGACGCGGTCGCCGTCTCCGGCCCCGGCTCCGCGGCCGACGCCCTGCGCCTGCTGCGCAAGCACGACGCCGGCCGCGCCGCCCTGCTCCTCGCGGGCGCCCCGCACGAGGAGTCGCAGTCGTACGGCGAACTCCCCGGGGCCGCCCGCTGGGCCGCCGCGCTGGTCTCCGGACCGGACGAACTGCTGCCCGCGGTACGCCGGCTGCTGAAGGACATCGTCGTCGTCGGCACCCTGGAGGACGCCGAGGACCTCGTCTCCGGCCACCCGCGGCTGACCGCCGTCACCGCCGAGGGCGATCTGCTCAGCGCCCACTACGCCACCGGCGGCTCGGCCGGCGCGCCCAGCCTGCTGGAGGTCCAGGCCTCCGTCGACGAGGCCGCGGCCGAACTGGCCGAGCTCGACCAGCGCTGCCAGGAGCTGGAGGACGCCCAGCACACCGCCGCCGAGGTCCGCCGCGCGTGCGCCGCCCGGGTGGAGGAGCTGGGCTCCCGTCGTAGCGCCGCCGACCGGGAGAAGTCCAAGGTCGCCGGAGAGCTCGGCCGTCTCGGCGGCGCCGCCCGCGCCGCGGCCGGCGAGGCCGAGCGGATGGGGGCGGCCGTCGCCAAGGCGGAGGTGGCCCTCGTCCGTGCCACCGAGGAGGCGGCGGAGCTGGGGGAGAGGCTCGCCGTCCTCGAGGAGACGGACGTCGAGGAGGAGCCCGACTCCACCCTGCGTGACCGGCTCTCCGCCGACGGCGCCAACGCCCGCCAGACGGAGATGGAGGCCCGCCTCCAGGTCCGTACGCACGAGGAGCGCGTCAAGGGCCTCGCCGGCCGCGCCGACGGCCTCGACCGCGCCGCCCGCGCCGAACGCGAGGCCCGCGCCCGCGCCGAGCAGCGCCGGGCCCGCGCCCGGCACGAGGCGGCCGTCGCCACGGCCGTCGCGCACGGCGCCCGGCAGCTCCTCGCCCACGTCGAGGTCTCCCTGGCCCGCGCCGAGCAGGAGCGCGCCGGCGCCGAGCAGGCCCGCGCCGTCCGCGAGCAGGAGCTCGTACGGCAGCGCAACGCCGCCCGCGAGATCAGCCAGGAACTCGACAAGCTCACCGACTCCGTCCACCGCGGCGAGGTCCTCGGCGCCGAGAAGCGGCTGCGGATCGAGCAGCTGGAGGGCAAGGCGATGGAGGAGCTCGGCGTCGAGCCGGTCGCCCTCATCGGCGAGTACGGCCCCGACCAGCTCGTCCCGCCGTCCCCGCCCGCCGAGGGCGAGAAGCTCCCCGAGGACCCGGAGCACCCGCGCAACAAGCCGGTGCCCTTCGTCCGCAGCGAGCAGGAGAAGCGGCTGAAGGCCGCCGAGCGGGCGTACCAGCAGCTCGGCAAGGTCAACCCGCTCGCCCTGGAGGAGTTCGCGGCGCTGGAGGAGCGGCACAAGTTCCTCAGCGAGCAGCTGGAGGACCTCAAGAAGACCCGCGCCGACCTGCTCCAGGTCGTCAAGGAGGTCGACGAGCGCGTCGAGCAGGTCTTCACGGAGGCCTTCCACGACACGGCGCGCCAGTTCGAGGGCGTCTTCTCGCGGCTGTTCCCGGGCGGCGAGGGCCGGCTCATCCTCACCGACCCCGACGACATGCTGCACACGGGCGTCGAGGTCGAGGCCCGTCCGCCGGGCAAGAAGGTCAAGCGCCTGTCGCTGCTCTCCGGCGGCGAGCGCTCCCTGACGGCGGTGGCGATGCTGGTGTCGATCTTCAAGGCCCGCCCCTCGCCCTTCTACGTGATGGACGAGGTCGAGGCCGCCCTCGACGACACCAACCTCCAGCGCCTGATCCGGATCATGAAGGAGCTGCAGGAGTCCTCCCAGCTCATCGTGATCACGCACCAGAAGCGCACGATGGAGGTCGCGGACGCGCTGTACGGCGTGTCGATGCAGGGCGACGGCGTGTCGAAGGTGATCAGCCAGCGGCTGAAGTAGCGGGCGCCGGCAGCGGGGCGTCTTTCCCGGCGGCTCAGCCATACTGGGTTGCGTTATGGAAATCCTCATCCTCATCATCGCCATCGCCGTGGTCGCGGTGGGCGCCGCGAGCGGCCTCGTCATCAGCGGGCGTCGCAAGAAGGCGCTGCCGCCCCCGAGCGAGACCCCCACCATCACCGCGCCCCCCGCCGAGCCCCGGCTCGGCGAGGAGGCGAGGCCCGCGGCCGAAGAAGACGTCCGGCGCACCATCGAGGAGGTCGAACTCCCCGAGGCGCAGGAGGTTCAGGCCCCCGTCGAGACCGAGGCGCCGGTCCCCGACATCGAGGCCGCGCCCGAGATCGAGGTGCCCGCGCCGACCGCCGGCCGGCTGGTGCGGCTGCGCGCCCGCCTCGCCCGCTCGCAGAACGCGCTGGGCAAGGGCCTGCTCGGCCTGCTCTCCCGGGACCACCTCGACGAGGACACCTGGGAGGAGATCGAGGACATCCTCCTCACCGCCGACCTCGGTGTCGTCCCGACGCAGGAGCTCGTGGAGCGGCTGCGCGAGCGCGTGAAGGTCCTCGGCACCCGCAGCCCCGAGGAGCTCCGCGCCCTGCTGCGCGAGGAGCTGCTGCACCTCGTCGGCACCGACCTGGACCGCACCGTGCACACCGAGCCCGGCATCACCGCCGACGGCTCGGAGGTCCCCGGCGTCGTCCTCGTCGTCGGTGTCAACGGCACCGGCAAGACCACCACGACCGGCAAGCTGGCCCGTGTCCTCGTGGCCGACGGCAAGTCCGTCGTCCTGGGCGCCGCCGACACCTTCCGCGCCGCCGCCGCCGACCAGCTGCAGACCTGGGGCGAGCGCGTCGGCGCCCGCACCGTGCGCGGCCCCGAGGCCGGCGACCCGGCGTCCGTGGCGTTCGACGCGGTCAAGGAGGGCATCAGCGAGGGCGCCGACGTGGTGCTCATCGACACCGCGGGCCGGCTGCACACCAAGACCGGTCTGATGGACGAGCTGGGCAAGGTCAAGCGCGTCGTCGAGAAGCACGGCCCGGTGGACGAGGTGCTGCTGGTGCTCGACGCGACGACCGGCCAGAACGGCCTGGTCCAGGCGCGTGTCTTCGCCGAGGTCGTGGACATCACCGGCATCGTGCTCACCAAGCTCGACGGCACCGCCAAGGGCGGCATCGTGGTCGCGGTGCAGCGCGAGCTGGGCGTCCCGGTCAAGCTGGTGGGCCTCGGCGAGGGCCCGGACGACCTGGCCCCGTTCGAGCCGGAGGCGTTCGTGGACGCCCTGATCGGCGACTGAACCCGCTGACGCACACAGGGGGCGGTACGGCTGATAGCCGTACCGCCCCTGCGCCGTGAGCGCACCGCCTTCCGAGCGGAACCCCACCACAACGCCCAGGGGCGGAGCCCCCAGAAGCCTTTACGTCGCGACCGCCACCCGGTGGCAGAAGTACGCCAGCGTCCCCAGCAGCATCCGGGCCGGCGGCAGCCCCTCCCCGGTCTCCAGCGACGGCGGGCGCAGCCACCGCACCGGCCCGAGCCCGCGGTGGTCCGACGGCGGCGCCGTGATGTGGTCGCCGGCGCCGAGGCAGCGCAGATCGAGGTCGGCGTCGTCCCATCCGGTGCGGTACAGGAGCTGGGGGAGCTCCGCCGCGGCACCGGGGGCGACGAAGAAGTACGCGCGGCCCGCGGGCGTCGCCGACACGGGTCCGAGCGGCAGCCCCATCCGCTCCAGCCGGACCAGCGCCCGCTGACCGGCCACCGTGCTGACCTCCAGCACGTCGAACGAACGCCCCACCGGCAGCAGCACCGAGGCGCCCGGCGTACGCGCCCAGGCCGCCGTGGCACCGTCGAGCGTGGTGCCGGCCGGCACCACCGACGCGTACTCCAGCGGGTGGTCGCCGGGGGAGAGGCAGCTTTCGCGGCCGCAGGAGCACTCACCGCGCACCAGCCGGGCGCCGGCGACCACGTCCCAGCCCCACAGCCCGGTGTACTCGGCGACCGCCGTGCCCTCGAAGGAGCGGCTGCGCCGGGCCGGCCGCGCCGGTCTCGTCGCGCGGAAGTCGCGGATGCCGCCGATTGTGAAGCCCATGCCCCCTCCAACGGGTCTCCCGGGCCGATGGTTACTGTCCCCGCTCCGCACGGGAAGACTTCAACCACCGGCAGATCCTTACGTACAGCATCTTGTCGGTAACTCAGCGTCGCCGGGAGGCGCCTCCGAGGCGTGCGGTGGCGAAAGGGGGTGGCGTACGGAGCGACACGCGCCGTTTCGCGCCCCACTGCAACCGGCCCTCGAAGTGCCCTTGTCAAGTCAACCGTGCGAAGCCAGAGGGATGTTCACTCCTAGGGGTGGCGAATGGTGGCGTTTCAGGGATCGCGCTCGCCGTGGAGGTGATCGTAGGATTACTTTCAGTGCACAGGCCCAGCCGGTATGCGTCAGGTGACTATGCCGGAGGCAAGACAAACGCCGCGGGCCGCAGCAGGATGGGGGCCATCGACGTGGGCGGCATGAGCAGCAGCCAAGGCGGCGCTGACAAGCGCCCCAATGATGCGCTGACCTCGTGGTTCATGCGCAGCGGCTGGTCCAAGGGCGAACTCGCCCGCCAGGTCAACCGGCGGGCCCGCACCCTCGGCGCGCACCACATCAGCACCGACACCTCCCGCGTACGCCGCTGGCTGGACGGGGAGAACCCGCGCGAGCCCATCCCGCGCATCCTCTCCGAACTGTTCTCCGAGCGCTTCGGGTCACCGGTCAGCGTCGAGGACCTCGGCCTGCGCGCCGCCCGGCCCACCCCCGCCGGCAGCGGCGTCGACCTGCCCTGGGCCGCCCCGCAGACCGTGCAGATGATGAGCGAGTTCTCGCGCAGCGATCTGATGCTCGCGCGCCGCGGCTTCCTCGGCAGCTCCCTCGGCCTGTCCGCCGGCCCCGCGCTCATCGAGCCGATGCAGCGCTGGCTCGTCCCCACCCCGACCCTGCCCGGCGACTCCGCGCCGCTCCCCGCCCCCGGAGCCGGCCGGCCGCACCGGCTCTCCGCCCCCGAGCTCGAACTGCTCGAGTCCACCACGACGATGTTCCGGCAGTGGGACAACCAGTGCGGCGGCGGCCTGCGCCGCAAGGCCGTCGTCGGCCAGCTGCACGAGGTGACGGACTTACTCCAGGAGTCGCAGACCACCGACGTCACCCGCCGGCTCTTCCGCTCCGCCGCCGAACTCGCCCAGCTCGCCGGGTGGATGAGTTACGACGTGGGCCTGCAGCCCACCGCCCAGAAGTACTTCGTGCTCGCCCTGCACGCCGCCAAGGAGTCGGGCGACAAGCCGCTGGGCGCGTACATCCTCTCCAGCATGAGCCGCCAGATGATCCATCTGGGCCGCGCCGACGACGCGCTGGAGCTGACCCACCTCGCGCAGTACGGCAGCCGTGACAACGCCACCCCCCGCACCCAGTCCATGCTGTATGCGATGGAGGCCCGGGCGTACGCCAATCTCGGCCAGCCCGACCGCTGCCACCGCGCGGTGCGGATGGCCGAGGACTGCTTCTCCGACATCGCCACCGGTGACGACGAGCCGGGCTGGATCCGGTTCTTCAGCGAGGGCGAGCTGTGCGCCGAGAACGCCCACTCCTACCGCGATCTCGCCTATGTGGCCGGCCGTTCCCCCAAGTACGCGGCCCTCGCCCGGCCGCCGATGCAGCGGGCGGTGGAGCTCTTCGCCGGCCAGCCCCTCTACGCCCGGTCGTATGCGCTGAACCTCGTCGGGATGGCCACCGTGCACCTGCTGGAGCGCGAGCCCGAGCAGTGCGCCGTCCGTACCGGTGAGGCCATCACGCTCGCCCGCAGCGTCCGCTCCGAGCGGGTCAACACCCGCATCCGGACCACGGTGGACGCCGCCCTGCGGGAGTACGGGCAGGTGGCCGACGTGGTGCGGCTCGCCGACCGGCTCCAGCAGGAACTCCCGGAGACCGCCTGACGGCTCCGGCCCGCGCCCCGGTCGCGGCGGCGGCCGCAAACTGCCCGACTCGGCAACCCCCACGCCAGGTCAACCAGGCCCCGCCGCGACCGGTCACCCCCGAGGGACCCCGAGAGTACGCCGCGCCAAGGCGCCACAGCGGCGGTTCACCCCCTCGTAACACCGTGTGTGTGTTCGTCACGGCCGCGAAACATCAGGCGGCAACGGCTGAAACCGCGCTGCGCCAACTTAAGGGCGCATACCGGCCCACCCGTTCTACCGCTCAGCTGTTCGCCCGCACGGGCCGCACGACGACGAGGAGACGCCGATGCCAACAGGCATCACGCTGGCCGCAGCAGCCCCGACGCTGTCTGCCGCCAACACGGGATTCATGCTCATCTGTTCCGCCCTGGTGATGATCATGACGCCGGGCCTGGCCTTCTTCTACGGAGGCATGGTCCGGGTCAAGTCCGTACTCAACATGCTGATGATGAGCTTCATCAGCCTGGGCATCGTCACCATCCTGTGGGTGCTCTACGGCTTCAGCATGGCCTTCGGCACCGACAAGGGCGGCATCGTCGGCTGGGACAACGACTTCGTGGGCCTCAGTGGGCTCGGGATCGTCGAGCTCTGGGACGGCTACACCATCCCGGTGTACGTCTTCGCCGTCTTCCAGCTGATGTTCGCGATCATCACGCCCGCGCTGATCAGCGGCGCCCTGGCGGACCGGGTCAAGTTCTCCGCCTGGGCCCTCTTCCTCGCCCTGTGGGTCACCGTCGTCTACTTCCCGATCGCCCACTGGGTGTGGGGCGCCGGCGGCTGGGCCTTCGATCTCGGCGTGATCGACTTCGCCGGCGGTACCGCGGTGCACATCAACGCCGGCGCCGCCGCCCTCGGCGTGATCCTGGTGATCGGCAAGCGCGTCGGCTTCAAGAAGGACCCGATGCGGCCGCACAACCTGCCGCTGGTGATGCTGGGCGCCGCCCTGCTGTGGTTCGGCTGGTTCGGCTTCAACGCCGGCTCCTGGCTCGGCAACGACGACGGCGTCGGCGCGGTGATGTTCGTCAACACCCAGGTCGCCACCGCCGCCGCCATGCTCGCCTGGCTCGCGTACGAGAAGATCCGCCACGGCGCGTTCACCACCCTGGGCGCCGCCTCCGGCGCGGTCGCCGGCCTTGTGGCCATCACCCCGTCGGGTGGTTCCTGCTCCCCGCTGGGCGCCATCGCGATCGGCGCGGTCGCCGGTGTGCTGTGCGCCATGGCCGTGGGCCTGAAGTACAGGTTCGGCTACGACGACTCCCTCGACGTCGTCGGTGTCCACCTGGTCGGCGGTGTCGTCGGCTCCCTGCTCGTCGGCCTCTTCGCCACCGGCGGCGTGCAGTCCACCGCGCAGGGCCTGTTCTACGGCGGCGGGCTCGACCAGCTCGGCAAGCAGGCGGCCGGTGTCGGCGCGACCCTTGCGTACTCCCTGGTGGCCTCCGCCATCCTGGCCTTCCTCATCGACAAGACGATCGGGATGCGGGTCAGCGAGGACGTCGAGGTCGCCGGCATCGACCAGGCCGAGCACGCCGAGACCGGCTACGACTACAGCGGCGTCGGCAGCTCGGCGGGTGTCTCCACCGCGCTCCCGGCCCCGGCCCCCGCTGCCCAGGACGCTACGAGCAAGAAGGTTGACGCATGAAGCTGATCACGGCAGTCATCAAGCCACACCGCCTCGACGAGGTGAAGGAGGCCCTCCAGGCCTTCGGCGTACACGGCTTGACCGTCACCGAGGCCAGCGGATACGGCCGCCAGCGCGGCCACACCGAGGTCTACCGCGGCGCGGAGTACACGGTCGACCTCGTGCCGAAGGTCCGGATCGAGGTCCTCGTCGAGGATGATGACGCGGAGCAGCTCGTCGACGTGGTGGTCAAGGCCGCCCGTACCGGCAAGATCGGCGACGGCAAGGTGTGGTCCGTCCCGGTCGAGACGGCGGTGCGGGTACGCACCGGCGAGCGCGGCCCCGACGCGCTCTGACCGGAGCGCCGCGAAAGACGGAGAACAGGCAGGAGTACGGCGGGTGACCGAAGGCCTCGAAGCGAAGACCTCGAAGACCTCCACGACCGAATCGGACGCGGCTCCCGCCAGCTACGCGGCGGCCCGGCTGAGCCTCCTCACCGAGGGTGCTCAGTCCGGGCCGCCGCGCCGTGCCGGGCTCGCCGCGGTCACCGACCGGTGGCTGGCGGCGCTGCTGCACACCGCCGCAGACGAACCCGACGCGACCGCCGTCAGGGGCCTGTCCCTGGTGGCCGTCGGCGGCTACGGGCGGGGCGAACTCTCGCCCCGCAGCGACCTCGACCTGCTCCTGCTGCACGACGGCTCCCGCAAGGCGGCCGCGATCGCCGGGATCGCCGACAGCATCTGGTACCCGGTCTGGGACCAGGGCCTGGCCCTGGACCACTCGGTACGGACCGTCGGCGAGGCCCTCACCACCGCCGGCGAGGACCTCAAGGTCCAGCTCGGCCTCCTCGACGCCCGCCATATCGCGGGTGACGGCGCGCTGACGGCCGGACTGCGCAGCACGGTCCTCGCCAACTGGCGCAACCAGGCCCCCGACCGCCTCCCGGAGCTCCTGGAGATCGGGGCCGCGCGCGCCGAACGCCACGGCGAGCTGCAGTTCCTGCTCGAACCCGACCTCAAGGAGGCCCGCGGCGGCCTGCGCGACATCACCGCCCTGCGCGCGGTGGCCGCGTCCTGGCTCGCCGACGCCCCCCGCGAGGGCCTGGAGCGCGCCCGCACCTGGCTGCTCGACGTACGCGACGCCCTCCACCTCGCCACCGGCCGCGCCACCGACCGGCTCTCCCTGCAGGACCACGACCAGGTCGCCGCCGACCTCGGCCTGCTCGACGCCGACACCCTGCTGCGCGAGGTGTACGAGGCGGCGCGCACCGTCTCCTACGCCTCCGACGTCTCCTGGCGCGAGGTCGACCGGGTGCTGCGCGCCCGCGCCGCCCGCCCCCGGCTGCGCACGCTGCTGGGCCGCGGCGGCGCCCAGTCCCGTACACCCGTCGAGCGGGCCCCGCTCGCCGAGGGCGTCGTCGAGCAGGACGGCGAGGCGGTGCTCGCCCTCAGCGCCCGCCCCGACCGCGACCCGGTGCTCGTCCTGCGCGCTGCCGCCGCGGCCGCCCAGGCGGGGCTGCCGATGTCCCGCCACGCCGTACGCCGGCTCGCCGCCACCGCGAAACCGCTGCCCGTACCGTGGCCCGCCGAGGCGCGCGAGCAGCTGGTGACGCTGCTCGGCGCGGGGGAGCCCGCCGTCGGGGTGTGGGAGGCGCTGGAGGCCGAGGGCATCATCACCAAACTGCTGCCCGACTGGGAGCGGGTGCGCTGCCGCCCGCAGCGCAACGCCGTCCACCGCTGGACCGTCGACCGCCACCTCGTCGAGGCCGCCGTCCAGGCCGCCGCCCTCACCCGCCGCGTCGGCCGCCCCGACCTGCTGCTCGTCGCCGCGCTGCTGCACGACATCGGCAAGGGCTGGCCCGGCGACCACTCCGTGACCGGCGAGACCATCGCCCGGGACATGGCCAAGCGGATGGGCTTCGGACCGGCGGACGCCGAGACGCTCGCCCTGCTCGTACGGCACCATCTGCTGCTCATCGAGACCGCCACCCGCCGCGACCTCGACGACCCGGCGACCGTGCAGGTGATCACGGACGCCGTCCGCGACGTGGGCACGCTGGAGCTGCTGCACGCCCTGACCGAGGCGGACGGGCTGGCCACCGGGCCGGCCGCCTGGTCGACCTGGCGCAGCTCGCTGGCCGCCGATCTCGCCAAACGGGCGGCGGCCGTGCTCGCCGGGGCCGCCGAGGTGGCCCCCGCCTCCGCCGCCGCGCCCACCGCCGACGAGGAGCGGATGGCGATCGAGGCGTGGCGCACCGGCTCCCCGGCGCTCGCCCTGCGCGCCCGCTCCGAGGAACTGCTCGGCGACGAGGACGGCCCGCGGCCGGTGGGCGTCGAACTGCAGATCGCGCTGCCCGACCAGGCCGGCGTCCTGGCGGCCGTCGCCGGGGTCCTCGCCCTGCACCGCCTCGCGGTACGCGCGGCGGAGCTGCGGCCCCTGGACCTGCCCGAGCTGATCACGGGGTCCACCAGCCGGGTGCTGCTGCTGAACTGGCGGGTCGCTGCGGAGTACGGCTCCCTGCCCGAGGCCGGCCGGCTGCGCGCGGACCTCGTCCGGGCGCTGGAGGGCTCCCTCGACATCCAGGCCCGGCTCACGGAACGGGAGCGTGCCTACCGCCCGGGCCGCCGCCGCGGGGTCGCGGCGCCCGCGCCGCGGGTGACGGTGGCGCGGGGCGGCTCGTCGCTGGCCACGGTGCTGGAGGTGCGCGCGCAGGATGCCCCGGGGCTGCTGCACCGGATCGGACGGGCGCTGGAGGCGGCGGGGGTGCATGTGCGGTCGGCACACGTGAGCACGCTGGGCGCGAACGCCGTGGACGCCTTCTACGTCACCGGTCCCGACGGCGGCCCGCTCGGGGAACTGGAGGCCGCCGAGGTGGCGCGGACGGTGCAGGGGGTGCTGACGCGGTGACCGCGCACCGGGCGGGGACCACCGCCTTGCACCGGCCCGATACCCTGGAGGGCGACCCACTTCTGAGTCCCCCGAGCTGAGGATCGACGACCGCCGTGTTCGACACTCTTTCCGATCGCCTCGAAGCAGCCTTCAAGTCCCTCCGGGGCAAGGGCCGCCTGACCGAGGCCGACATCGACGCCACGGCGCGTGAGATCCGTGTGGCCCTGCTGGAGGCCGACGTCGCGCTGCCCGTCGTACGGGCCTTCATCAAGCAGGTCAAGGACCGTGCCACCGGCATCGAGGTGTCGAAGGCACTGAACCCCTCGCAGCAGGTCATCAAGATCGTCAACGAGGAGCTCGTCGCGATCCTCGGCGGCGAGACCCGCCGGCTGCGGTTCGCGAAGAACCCGCCGACGGTCATCATGCTCGCCGGTCTGCAGGGTGCCGGTAAGACCACCCTCGCCGGAAAGCTCGGCCGGTGGCTCAAGGGCCAGGGGCACGCGCCCCTGCTCGTGGCCTGCGACCTGCAGCGCCCCAACGCCGTCAACCAGCTGAGCGTCGTCGCCGAGCGCGCCGGCGTCGCGGTGTACGCGCCCGAGCCGGGCAACGGCGTCGGCGACCCGGTGAAGGTCGCGAAGGACTCGATCGCGTACGCGCGTGACAAGCAGTACGACGTCGTGATCGTCGACACCGCCGGCCGCCTCGGCATCGACGCCGAGATGATGCAGCAGGCGGCCGACATCCGCGACGCGGTCAGCCCCGACGAGATCCTCTTCGTCGTCGACGCCATGATCGGCCAGGACGCGGTCAACACCGCCGAGGCGTTCCGCGACGGCGTCGGCTTCGACGGCGTCGTGCTGTCCAAGCTCGACGGCGACGCCCGCGGCGGTGCCGCGCTGTCCGTGGCGCACGTCACCGGCCGGCAGATCATGTTCGCCTCCAACGGCGAGAAGCTGGACGACTTCGACGCCTTCCACCCGGACCGGATGGCGTCGCGCATCCTGGGCATGGGCGACGTGCTGTCGCTCATCGAGAAGGCCGAGCAGACCTTCGACGCGGCCGAGGCCCAGAAGATGGCCGAGAAGCTGGCGAAGGGGCCGAAGGAGTTCACCCTCGACGACTTCCTGGCCCAGATGGAGCAGGTCCGCAAGATGGGCTCCATCTCCAAGCTGCTCGGGATGATGCCCGGCATGGGCCAGATCCGGGACCAGATCAACAACCTCGACGAGCGGGACGTCGACCGCACCGCGGCGATCATCAAGTCGATGACGCCGGGCGAGCGCCAGGACCCGATGATCATCAACGGCTCGCGCCGCGCCCGTATCGCGCGCGGCTCCGGCGTCGAGGTCTCGGCGGTGAAGAACCTGGTGGAGCGGTTCTTCGAGGCGCGCAAGATGATGTCCCGGATGGCCCAGGGCAAGGGCATGCCGGGGATGCCCGGCATCCCCGGGATGGGCGGCGCCACCAAGCGCAAGGGCAAGCCGGTCAAGAAGGCCAAGGGCAAGCAGCGCTCCGGCAACCCGATGAAGCGCCAGGAGGAGGAGCGCGCCGCGCAGGCGAAGCGCGAGGAGTCCGCGGGCAGCGCGTTCGGCCTGCCTGCGGGTCAGGACGCGTCGAACTTCGAGCTGCCGGACGAGTTCAAGAAGTTCATGTAAGCGCCAGTACGCAGGCCAGTACGGGTAAGGCCCGCGCTCCATGGAGCGCGGGCCTTACCCGTACCGCCGTCAGACCGCGATCGGCGCGACGCGCGGGCCGGCCAGCTCGGCGTAGTCCGCGCCCGCCAGGCACAGGGACCGGTCGAGCCGGGCCGCGTTGAAGTACAGCTCGGGCACGGCCACCACCGCCGGGTCGGCGACCAGCTCCATCTCCTCGTCGAAGCTGAACGGCAGCACCGTGCCGGGCACCGAGCCCGCGAGCCGCTCGGCGGTCTGCGCGTCCGTGAAACCGGCGTACCGGGCGCCGTACAGCCCGCGCACCGCGTCGAGGTCCACGCGGCGGTCGCCGGGCACGACGGCGAGCACGTGCCGGGTCGTCCTCCGGTCGGTCTTCACCCGAAGGATGATGCACTTCGCGGCGGACGAGACCGGGTGCCCGCGCAGGGCGCTGACCTCCTCCGTGGCCCCCTCGGGCGTGTGGTCGATGAGCCGGTACGCCGTACCCGCCGCGTCGAGCAGGTCGATCAGGCGCTGGTAAGTGCCGTGGGTGTTCCCGGTGTCGGACACGGGGTGGTTCCTTTCGCTGTACTGCGGTGGGTGCGTTCGACGGACTGGCCCCAGTACGTGCCGGCGACCATGAGGGCCGCGCCGAGGGCCGTGGCGGCGGTGAGCGGCTCGCCGCCCAGCCAGATGCCGGTGGCCACCGCCCACACGGGCTCGGTGCCCAGCAGCAGACTGGCACGGCTGGCGGACGTCCGCTGGATGGCCCAGGTCTGCGCGAGGAAGGCGAACACGCTGCAGAACAGGGCGAGATAGGCGAGCTGCGCCCAGGTGCCGGCGTCCGCGTGGACGAGGTCCGGCACCCCGGCGGCGGCGGGAACCAGCAGCAGGGCGGTACCCACGGCGCTCTGTACGGCGGTGAGGTGCAGCGGCCGTACGGCCCGGCCCGCCGTCGTACGACCGACCAGGGCGACGTGCCCGGCCCGGACCACCGCGGCGGCCAGCATCAGCAGGTCGCCGGAGCGGGGGGCGTCCAGCCCCGTGCCGGACATCAGGAGCCCCACGGCGGCCACGCAGACGCCGGCGGCGAGGAAGAACCGCCCGGGCAGCCGGCCGTTCCCGCGGTCCAGCAGCGGGGTGAGCACGATGGTGAGGCTGATGATCAGCCCCGCGTTGGCGGCGCTGGTGTGGGCGACGCCGTACGTCTCCAGCACCAGCACGGCGCCCTGGGTGACGCCGAGCAGGGTGCCCGCCCGCACCTCGTCGCGGGTGGGCCGGCGCCCGCGGACCAGCGCCAGGCAGGCGGCCGTCGACAGCGCGTACCGGGCGAGGAGGACGACCAGCACGGGGAGTACGACGGTGGCGTTCTTGGCGACCAGATAGCTGGAGCCCCAGACGACCGCGACGAGCAGGAGCACCAGGTCGGTGCGGCGGGAAGCGAGCACGGCCACCACGCTGCCGCAACGGCACGCTGAAGCCCAGACCCAACTTCTGAAGGTACGTTGTAGCAGGGCTACAACGTGGGAGGGGCGGGCGGATGGACGCGAGGCAGCTGCGGATCCTGCGCGAGCTCGGCGAGCTGGGCAGCGTGAGCGCCGTCGCCGAGGCGATGCTGGTGACGCCGTCGGCCATCTCCCAGCAACTGCGGCTGCTGCAGCGCTCGGTCCCCGTGCCGCTGACCGAGCGCGACGGCCGCCGGGTGGTGCTCACCGACGCCGGGAGGGCGCTGGCCGCCGCGGCGATCGAGGTGGAGACGGCGCTGGCGCGGGCCCGGCACACGGTGGAGGAGTTCGTGGGTCGCCCCGACGCGGCGGTGTCGGTGGCGGCCTTCCACAGCGCGGCGTCGTCGTTCTTCCCGCTGCTGCTGCGGGGGGTGTCCGGGCCCCGGCTCTCCCTCGCGGACGAGGACGTCGCCCAGGAGCGCTTCCCGGCGCTGACCCGCGACTACGACCTCGTACTCGCGCACCGCCTCGACCACACGCCCGGCTGGCCCGGCACGGTGACCGCGACGACGCTGCTGCGCGAGCCGCTGGACGTGGCGCTGCCCGCCGGCCATCCGCTGGCTGACAGGGCCCGGCTCGCGCCGCGGGAGGTCGCCGGCGAACCGTGGATCACCGCGCACGAGGGGTTCCCGGTGGCGGCGACCCTGGACGCGATCGCGGTCGCCGCGGGCCGGCCGCTGGACATCGTGCACCGCATCAACGAGTTCACGGTCGTCGCGCACGCCGTGGCGGCCGGCGGCGGGCTGGCACTGCTGCCGCGGTGGACGGGGCGGCCGTATCCCGGCGTGGTGCTGCGGCCGCTGGAGGGCGTGCGCGCCCGGCGCGACATCGACGTACTGCACCGCCCCGAGCGCACCGCGCGCCGGGCCGTACGCACGGTCCTCGCCGAACTGCGCCGGGCGGCCGCGGAGATCCGGCGGTCGGACGCTCCGGAGTGATCAGGCCAGCGGGTCCTCCGGTGTGACCGGGCCGGGGTCCTTCGGTGGTGGTCAGGCAGTGGCGATCAGATAGCGGAACACGTTGGGCATCCACACCGTGCCGTCGGGGCGGCGGTACGGGTGGAGCGCCTCGGCCAGCTCCTTGCGGACCTGTGCCTCGTCCAGCGCGCGGATCGCCGCGCCGAAGTAGCCGGTGGAGAGCAGACCGCGCACCGCGCTGTCCACGTCGGCGTAGCCGAAGGGGCACGCCACCCGGCCGGAGCCGGCGGGCCGCAGCCCCGCCGCCCGCGCGAGCTCCTCCAGATCGTCGCGGCCCGCGGGCTGCCAGCCGCCCGCCCGGTCCGCGAGCCGGGAGCCCAGGCGCAGCACGGAGGCCGTGGCGCAGCGCTCCGACGGGCCCCAGCCGGCCAGTACGACGGGACTGCCGGCCTCGGCGAGCACCGCGGCCTCGGCGAGGGCGGAGGCGCGGGAGCGCTCGAAGGACGTGACGGCCGTGAACGGCCTCTGCGGTACGGCGGGCAGGGAGCCGCCCGGGAGGAACACGTCGTACACCTGCTGCCCCGGGCCGGTCCGCGGCTCGCCGGCCAGGCGCTCGCGCGCCAGCGCCAGCCGCCGGGAGTCGGTGTCCAGCCCGGTGACCGAGGCCCCGCGCCGCGCCGCCAGCAGCAGGGCGAGACCGGTGCCGCAGCGAAGGCCCAGCAGCCGGCTGCCCGGGCCGATGCCGAGCCGCTCGTACACCGCCTCGTACAGCGGGACGAGCATGCGCTCCTGGATCTCCGCCCAGTCCCGGGTGCGGGCACCGGGCGCCTCGCGGGGGGCCGGCGGGGCCGGTGTCCGGGGATGCCGTGATGTGGCGGGGTGGGTCCGTACGAGCGCAGGAGTCATCGTGTCAACGCCCCAATCAGCCGGATCTCGCCTACTGGTCCCCCGTGAGGCCCTCCCCCTCATGTGCCAGATAACTCCCCATCCGTCCGGGCGTCCATAGGCGATTCGGCAAAGTCCCGGGGAGGGCCGTACCATCTGCGCCATGGCAAAGGCACCCGTTCTCACGCCCCAGGCGGAAGACTTTCCGCGCTGGTACCAGGATCTGATCAACAAGGCCGAGCTGGCCGACAACGGCCCGGTGCGCGGCACCATGGTGATCCGACCGTACGGGTACGGGCTGTGGGAGCGGATGCAGCAGGACATGGACCGCCGGATCAAGGAGGTCGGGGCGCAGAACGCGTACTTCCCCCTCTTCATCCCGCAGTCCTACCTGACGCGTGAGGCCGAGCACGTCGAGGGCTTCGCGCCGGAGCTGGCGGTCGTCACGCACGGCGGCGGCAAGGAGCTGGAGGAGCCGGTCGTCGTCCGGCCCACCTCCGAGACGATCATCAACGAGTACTTCTCGAAGTGGGTGCAGAGCTACCGCGATCTGCCGCTGCTGATCAACCAGTGGGCGAACGTGGTCCGCTGGGAGATGCGCCCGCGCCTCTTCCTGCGTACGTCGGAGTTCCTGTGGCAGGAGGGGCACACGGCCCACGCCACGTACGAGGACGCGCGGGACTACGCCGCGAAGATCCACCGTGATGTGTACGAGGCGTTCATGCGCGACGTCCTCGCCATCGACGTCGTCCCCGGCCGCAAGACCGTCAAGGAGCGCTTCGCCGGCGCCATCAACACCCTCACCCTCGAGGCGATGATGGGCGACGGCAAGGCGCTGCAGATGGGCACCAGCCACGAGCTGGGCCAGAACTTCGCCAAGGCGTTCAACACCTCCTACCTGTCCAAGGAGGGCAAGCAGGAGCTGGTCTGGCAGACCTCCTGGGGCTCCACGACCCGCATGGTCGGCGCGCTGGTGATGGCGCACGGCGACGACAACGGTCTGCGGGTGCCGCCGCGCCTGGCCCACATCCAGGTCGTGGTCATGGCGATCAAGGGTGACGACGCGGTCGTCGCCAAGGTGCGCGAGATCGGCGACCGGCTGACGGCGGCCGGTCTGCGGGTGCGGGTCGACGACCGGACGGACACGCCGTTCGGCCGCCGCGCGGTGGACTGGGAGCTCAAGGGCGTCCCGGTGCGGGTCGAGGTCGGCCCGCGCGATCTGGAGAACGGGACCGCGATGGTCGCCCGGCGGATCGCCGGCGGCAAGGAGCCCGTCCGGATCGACGCTCTTGACGGGCTGCTGCCGAAGGTGCTCGAAGAGGACCAGCAGCTGCTGCTGACGCAGTCGCGCGAGCGGCGCGAGTCGCGTACGAGCGATGTGCGGACGATCGAGGAGGCCGCGGAGGTCGCCGTGGGCGGCGGCTGGGCGCGCATCCCGTGGGCGGACCTGGGCCCGGAGGGCGAGGCCAAGCTCGGCGAGCAGTCCGTTTCGGTGCGGTGCCTGGTCGCGGAGGACGGGTCGGTTCCGGACGGCTACGACGTACCGGGTACGGTGGCGATCGTCGCTCGGTCGTACTGAGACGGATTCCGGTTCCCCCTGCGGGAACCGGATGCGGGTGACAGCCGTCGTATCTGTGCACGCCCCCAGCGCGTAGTTTCAGCCACGCGCTGGGTGGTGCGCGCCGGGTATGTAACGGCTTGTAGTGAGCCATGCCCGTACGCGTCACAATCTCCGGAGTTCTGCGTACCTGCCCTCGCATCGGCGTATGAGCGTGGTACCAGCCGGTAGGGGCAAATGATTTCGGATGCCGGGAATCGGAACACCGGCGGGCACTCGCTCGTTATTCACGACGTGAGCACGACACCACCTGTACTGGCCGCCGAGCTGGCAGTCGCGTGGGCCGAAATCCAACGGCACCACCCGGAACTGCCCGACCTCGCCGCGCCCGAAGCGCTGATCGGTGAGTCCTCCTCCGCCTGTGGCGGGGAACTCTCCTTCGAACGGCTCCTGCATGAAGCCGTCCACGGTGTGGCCGCGGCCCGCGGCATCCGCGACACCTCGCGGGCGGGGCGCTACCACAACCGCCGATTCCTTGCCATCGCCGAGGAGATGGGGCTCGAGCACGCGGACGAGCCCCATGCCAGCAGCGGGTTCTCGCTGGTGACCCTCACCCCCGAGACCAAGAAGCGGTACCGGCCGGCGATGGACCGTCTCAACCGGGCCCTGAAGGCACACACGGTCGCCACGACGGCGGAGACCACGCGCGCCTTCCGGGGGCCGGCCGCCCGGCACGGGTCGTCGGGGGGCGGCGTCCGGGTCAAGGCGGTCTGCGACTGCGGGCGCAACGTCCGCGTCGTCCCGTCCGTTCTGGCGCAGGCGCCCATCGTCTGCGGCGGATGCGGTAAGCCGTTCCGGATTCCGGAGACGGCGGCCGCGGCGTAGCGCGCGTCCGGGTCACCTCCAGCAGGGACTGCAGCTGCTCGAGCGACCCCGGCCCGGCGGCCTCGGCCGCCACCGTATGGCCGACGGCCCACGCCGCTCGGCCATACCGCCATGCCTCGACGCCTCCGGCGGGGCGCGGGGGCACTCGGTGCGCGTTCGGCGGCCGCCGCCCCGCGCCTTCGGCGCGGCTGTGCGGGGTGGGCGGTGTACGCCCCGTGGCCGGCGCCGCCCCGCGCCTTCGGCGCGGGGATTGCCCCCGCCCACACGCCACCCGTTAAGGGGTGTCTTGCCTGACGCCGGCGCCTGGGGGTGCGGGGCGGCCCGGGGGGCCTGGTCTTGCGCCGGCACGCGGGGCCGGGCCCTGCATGCCTGGGGAACGCCGGGGCGACGGGCGGGCCGTCCGCCGTCTCGTGCCGTGAGGGCTTGGGTGGGCCGTCCGCCGTCTCGTGCGGTGGGGGCTTGGGCGGGCCGTCCGCCGTCTCGCGCCGTGAGGGCTTGGGTGGGGCCCCTGTCGTACGTCAAGCGAAGCAGTACGGCAGG
>NZ_JBFAXR010000100.1:0-33517 GCF_040680895.1 Streptomyces sp. NPDC051940
CGGAGCTCGTCGTCGAGATCCAGCTGGCGCAGATGAGCAAGCGGGCCGTGCACGACTACGTCTCCTTCGAGACGCGGCTCAACCAGCGCATCGGCCCGCACGCGGGGAGGTCACGGCCCCGTTGTGCCCGCCGTCTACGCGCCGCCCGTGATCCTGTCGTACGCCAGTTCCGCCAGTTCGCCCTGGCCCGACTTGTTCGGGTGGAAGTAGTCCCACTTGCTGAGGTGGGACGGGGTGAACGCGAAGGTGAACGTGGCGCCTTCGTCGTAGCGGCAGAGGGGGTGCTTGGCGCACTCCGTGCGCAGGGCCTCGTTGTAGGCGCGGACCCGGTCGAGGACCGCGGTGCGGCGGTTGACGGTCTGCGGGTCGAAGGAGACGGGGGACTTCAGCATCGACTGGCAGATGCCGAGGGACCAGATCCTGCGCGTCATCTCGTTGTTGTGGCCGACCTTCCAGAGGCGTTCGAGGTTCGGCACGCTGGAGACGTAGACCTGGGTCTTCGGCAGGCGCTGCCTCAGTTCGGCCAGGACCGAGGCGAACGTCTGCCGGTAGGTGCCGACCGACGTCATGGCCGTCGGGGTGGTGACGCAGGCGTCGTTCGCGCCCATCAGGATCGTCACCAGCTCCGGCTTACGGGCGATCGCCTCATCCGTCTGGGCGGGGAGGTCGTCCATCTGCGCGCCCGTTCGGGCGAAATTCCAGACCCGGTTCGCGGGGGTCCCGAGGCGCGCGGCGACGCTGTCGACGTCGCCGGAGGTGCCCGTCGCCCAGGACACCTCGGGGCAGTCCGCGAGTGCGTCGCACGCGTCGAAGCCCCGGGTGATCGAGTCGCCGAGCGCGGCGAGGGAACCGGGCGAGGTGTCCCACTGCGGGCCCTTCGGCCTGGGGGACGCCTTCGCGCGGGCGGGGGGTGAAGTCGCCGCCCTGGCCTCCGCGTTGGGGTCGCCCGCCGAGCAGCCGGCCAGCGCCAGCAGGGCCGTGACACCCGCCACCGCGGTCACGCTCCGTACGCCCAGGCCCTTCCGCCACATCCGCATCCCTGTGCCCTTTCGCGCCACGGGGCCTCCCCCGAACGGACGTCGGCCCCTCCCCGTACCGACGGTACGACACTCGCGGACGCGTCCGGCACGGTAGTTTTTCCCCAGCGACCGGGGAGCGTTTCACGACGGAGATGACACGGAGTCACATCGTGTCCTGTTTGACTGCATTCCGCCCCGGAAGTGTTTACTCTAGGCAACCCTGGGGAGCTGCGGCCGTCTCGAATCGGAGGTCCAGGTGACGACACGTGGAGTGTTGTACGTGCACTCGGCACCGCGCGCGCTGTGCCCGCACGTCGAATGGGCCGTCGCCGGAGTCCTCGGCTGCCGGGTGAGCCTGGACTGGATCCGGCAACCGGCGTCGCCCGGCACCTGGCGCGCGGAGTTCTCCTGGCAGGGCGAGCCCGGTACGGCGTCCAAGCTGGCGTCCGCGCTGCGCGGCTGGCATCTGCTGCGCTTCGAGGTCACCGCCGAGCCCTGCGCGAGCGCCGAGGGAGAGCGCTTCTCCGCCACCCCCGACCTGGGCATCTTCCACGCCGTCACGGGACTGCACGGCGACATCCTGATCCCCGAGGACCGGCTGCGGGCCGCGATGGCGCGCTCCGCGCGCGGCGAGTCGGAGCTGGAGGCGGAGATCTCCAAGCTGCTCGGCAAGCCCTGGGACGACGAGCTGGAACCTTTCCGCTACGCCGGTGAGGGCGCTCCCGTGCGGTGGCTCCACCAGGTGGTGTGAGGCTCCCCCGCGGGCGGCGTGCGGCCCCTGTGCGGGGCGTGTGCGCCCCCGTCTGGCCGGTTTTCGCCCCTACGCCCATCTCAGCGCCGTAACGCGACCCCCACCTCAACGCCGTAACGCGCCTCCCACCTCAACGCCGTAACGCAACCCCCGGCGGGACCGCCGTACACGGCAAAAGGCGCCCGGAGCCCGAAGGCCCCAGGCGCCCTTTCGCGTCGGCGGACGGACGGTCAGATCGTCCGGAACGCCAGCACCACGTTGTGGCCGCCGAAGCCGAACGAGTTGTTCAGCGCGGCGATACGGCCCTCCGGCAGCGGACGGACCTCGGCGGAGACGAGCGTCGCGTCGACCTCGTCGTCCAGGTTGTCGATGTTGATCGTCGGCGGGGCGAGGCGGTTCTGCAGCGCCAGCACCGTCGCGACCGTCTCGATGCCGCCGGCGCCGCCGAGGAGGTGGCCGGTCATCGACTTGGTGGCGGAGACGGCGATGTGGGCCAGGTCGTCGCCCAGCACCTTGCGCAGCGCCTTGATCTCCGCGACGTCGCCCTGGGGGGTGGAGGTGGCGTGCGCGTTGACGTGCACGATCTCCGCGGCGTCGAGCTCGTTCTCCGCCATCAGGTTCTCCACAGCGGCGGCGACGCCGCGTCCCGTGGGCTCCGGCTGGGCGATGTGGTGCGAGTCGGCGGACAGGCCCTGGCCGACGGCCTCGCAGTAGATCTTCGCGCCGCGCGCGGCGGCGTGCTCGGCGGACTCCAGGACGATGACGCCGGCGCCCTCGCCGAGGACGAAGCCGTCACGGGCCTTGTCGTACGGGCGGGATGCCTTGGTGGGCTCGTCGTTGTTCTTCGACATCGCCATCATGTTGGCGAAGGCGACGATGGGCAGCGGGTGGATCGCCGCCTCGGTGCCGCCGGCGACGACGACGTCGGCGCGGCCGGTGCGGATCATCTCGATCGCGTAGCCGATGGCCTCGGCGCCGGACGCGCAGGCGGAGACGGGGGTGTGCACGCCCGCCTGGGCGTTCACCTCGAGGCCGACGTTCGCCGAGGGCGAGTTCGGCATCAGCATGGGCACGGTGTGCGGCGAGACCCGCCGTACGCCCTGCTCCTTGAGTACGTCGTACTGGCCCAGCAGCGTGGTGACGCCGCCGATGCCGGAGGCGATGACCGCGCCCAGGCGCTCGGGGGCGATGTGGCCGTCCTCGCCGGCCTTGCCGGTGTAACCGGCGTCCGCCCAGGCCTCGCGGGCCGCGATCAGCGCGAACTGCGCGGAGCGGTCCAGCTTGCGGGCCTGCGGGCGGGGGATGACCTCGGTGGGCTCGACGGCGATCTGGCCGGCGATGCGCACGGGCAGCTCGGCGGCCCAGTCCTGCTCCAGCTTGGTGATGCCGGAGCGGCCTGCGAGCAGGCCGTCCCAGGTGGATGCGCTGTCGCCACCCAGCGGTGTGGTTGCGCCGATACCGGTGACGACCACGGTGCGATTGGTCGCGTTCACGGGATGATCTCTCCAGGTGTTGAGGGAAACGGCGCCGCCGCACGGTGGCGACAGCGATCAGCGACTCGGCCTTGCGGGACCGGAGCCCGCGGGGCCCCGGGTCCGGTCAGCCGGCCCCTGAGCCCCGCGGAGGCTCAGGACTGGTGCTTGAGGATGTAATCGGTCGCGTCGCCGACGGTCTTGAGGTTCTTGACGTCGTCGTCGGGGATCTTGACGTCGAAGCGCTCCTCGGCGGCGACGACGACCTCGACCATGGACAGCGAGTCGACGTCCAGGTCGTCGGTGAAGGACTTGTCCAGCTGGACGTCCTCGACCGGGATCCCGGCGATCTCGTTCACGATCTCGGCGAGACCGACGACGATCTCTTCCTGAGTGGCGGCCATGTGGCGCTCCTTCTTGGTTCTCTTCGTAGAGCCCGTTGTCGGGCTGGTGGGAGGGGTCGGACTCAAGGGAGGGTAACGACCGTCGCGGCGTAGACGAGTCCCGCCCCGAAGCCGATGACGAGAGCGAGGTCCCCGCTCTTCGCCTGTCCGGTCGCCAGAAGCCGCTCCATCGCGAGCGGGATCGAGGCGGCCGAGGTGTTGCCAGTGGTCTCGATGTCACGGGCGACCGTGACGTGCTCCGGCAGTTTCAGAGTCTTCACCATCGAGTCGATGATCCGCATGTTGGCCTGGTGCGGAATGAAGACGTCCAGGTCGTCCGCGGTGATCCCGGCGGCCTTCAGGGCCTCCTGGGCCACCTTGGCCATCTCGAACACCGCCCAGCGGAAGACCGTCTGGCCTTCCTGTGTGAGGGCGGGGAACTTCAGCTCGCCGTTCTCGCCGACGGGCAGCTGGGCCACGTCGCCGACGTTGAACTTGTCCCAGCCCACCGTCTGGGTGATGGTGTTCGCCTTGTCGCCCTCGGAACCCCAGACCGTGGGGCCGATGCCGGGCTCCTGGGCGGGGCCGACGATGACCGCGCCGGCGCCGTCGCCGAAGAGGAAGGCGGTGGCGCGGTCCGACTTGTCGGTGAGGTCGGACAGCCGCTCCACGCCGACCACGAGGACGTGGCTGGCGCTGCCCTCGACGATCAGGCCCTTGGCGAGGGTGAGGCCGTAGCCGAAGCCCGCGCAGGCGGCGGAGATGTCGAACGCGGCCGGCTTGCCCGCGCCGAGGCGGTGGGCGATCTCGGTGGCGATCGACGGGGTCTGCTTGAAGTGCGAGACGGTGGAGATGATCACCGCGTCGATGTCCTCGACGCTGATGCCCGCGTCCGCGACGGCCTTGCCGGCGGCGGCGATGGACATCTCCGCGACCGTCTCCTCGTCGCTCGCCCAGTGGCGGGTGGTGATACCGGAGCGGGAGCGGATCCACTCGTCGGAGGAGTCGATGTACTTCAGGATCTCCTCGTTGGGCACGACCCGGGTCGGGCGGTAGCCGCCGACCCCGAGGATGCGCGCGTACGGGGAGCCCTTGCTGGGCTTGATCTTCGCGCTCATGCGCGGGCCTCCTCGATGGCTTCCCGGGCCGCCGTGAGGTCGTCCGGGGTCTTCAGCGCGACGGTCTTCGTACCGCGCATGGCGCGCTTGGCGAGACCCGTGAGGGTGCCGCCGGGGAGCAGCTCCACCAGGGCGGTGGCGCCGTGGGCGGTGAAGGTCTCCATGCACAGGTCCCAGCGGACCGGGTTGGCGACCTGGCCGACGAGGCGGTCGACGACCTCCTGGCCGAAGGTGACGACCTGGCCGTCCTTGTTCGAGACGTACGGCGTCGCCGGGTCGGCCGGGGTCAGCTCCTTCACCTTGGCGGCGAGGGTGGCCACGGCGGGCTCCATATGCGTGGTGTGGAAGGCGCCGGCGACCTTCAGCGGGATGACGCGGGCCTTCTCCGGCTTGTCCTCGGCGAGCGCGGCGAGCTGCGCGGCGGTGCCGGCGGCGACGATCTGGCCGCCGCCGTTGATGTTGGCGGGGGTGAGCCCGAGGCCCTGCAGATGCGCGACCACGGCGTCCGGGTCGCCGCCGAGGACGGCGGACATGCCGGTCTCGGTGACGGCGGCGGCTTCGGCCATCGCCAGGCCCCGCTCGCGGACGAGCCGCAGGGCCTCCTCGGGGCTCAGCACGCCGGTCAGGGCGGCGGCGGTCAGCTCTCCGACGCTGTGGCCCGCCACGGCGCCCGTCTGCTCCTTGACGGCGCCGACGAGGTCGTCGCCGAAGAGGGCGTACGCGGAGACCAGGCCGGCGGCGACGAGCAGCGGCTGTGCCACGGCGGTGTCACGGATCTCGTCGGCGTCGGCCGTCGTGCCGTAGCGGACGAGGTCGATACCGGCGGCGTCGGACCAGGCGCCCAGGCGCTCGGAGAGGCCGGGAAGGTCGAGCCAGGGAGTCAGGAAGCCGGGCGTCTGGGCGCCCTGGCCGGGAGCAACGAGTACGAGCACCCTCACACCTTCTCTTGAGCGGGCCCCCTCGCGCCCGTGGGGACGGGGACGAAGAAGTTCTGGGCACTTTGTTGGAGTCCAACAAAAGTCTACGACTGGGGGTCCGTCTCCGTCAGTCGGCCCAGGATCAGGGCGATACGGAGGGTGAACGCCGATCGCACATCCGAGGGCGACCAGCCCGTGACGTCCGTCACACGTCGTAGCCGGTAGCGGACGGTGTTGGGGTGGACGAAGAGCATCCGGGCGGCGCCCTCGAGGCTGCTCGCCTGCTCCAGATAGACGCTCAGGGTCTCCAGGAGGGCCGAACCGGCTTCCTCCAGCGGTCTGTAGATCTCCTCCACCAACTGCTCGCGGGCGGCCGGATCTCCGGCGATCGCGCGCTCCGGCAGGAGGTCGTCCGCGAGGACGGGGCGGGGCGCGTCCTGCCAGGCGCCGCACGCCTTCAGGCCCGCGGCGGCGGCCTGGGCGGACTTCGTGGCGGCGAGCAGGTCGCCGACGACCGGGCCGGCGACGACGGGGCCGCGGGCGAACGGGCCGATGAGGGACTTGGCGGCCTTCAGCGGATCGGGGCTGCCGCCGGCGATGACGACCAGCCGGTCGCCGAGCACACCGGTCAGGACCTGCAGCTTCGCGTGCCGGGCGGCGCGGCGGATGGCCTCGACGGTGAGCTCGCTGTCGCCGTCGGGGGCGGTGCCGAGGACCACGCACACATGCTCGGGGCTGTTCCAGCCGAGCGCCGCCGCGCGGGACAGCGCGCCCTCGTCGGCCTCGCCGGAGAGCACGGCGTTGACCACCAGGGACTCGAGCCTGGCGTCCCAGGCGCCGCGGGCCTCGGCGGCCTGGGCGTAGACCTGGGCGGTGGCGAAGGCGATCTCGCGGGCGTAGACCAGGAGGGCCTCGCGCAGCACGGACTCGTCGCCGGGGGCGGCGACCTCGTCGATGGCCGACTCCATGACCTCGATGGTCGTACGGACCATCTCCACCGTCTGCCGCAGCGTGATCGCCCGGGTCAGCTCGCGCGGGGCGGTGCCGAAGACGTCGGTACTGATGGCCTGCGGGGTCTCGGGGTGCCGGAACCACTCGGTGAACGCGGCGATGCCCGCCTGGGCGACCAGGCCGATCCAGGAGCGGTGCTCCGGCGGCATGGCCCGGTACCAGGGCAGCTGCTCGTCCATCCGGGCGATGGCGGCGGCGGCCAGCTCGCCGGACGACTTCTCCAGTCGCTTGAGCGTGGCCGCGTGGGAGTGGTCGCTGCGCGGGGCTTCGGGTTCGGGCACGCGTCCAAGGGTAGGCCCGTGCTGCGGGTACGGCGCCCACGGCTGTGGACGGAGCGTCCGCGGCCGGCCCGGCGGTTGTGCACAGGGGGTTGCCGAGCGGGCGGCGCGGCCGGTACCACTGTCGTCGTCCGGTCGCCGAGTCGGGGGTTTGGCCGTGGAGTTGACGTACGAGGGACTGGCCGAGGCGGCCGCCCGGCAGCCCGCGCACCGTGGGCGCGTGCTCGCGCCCGCGCAGCCGGTGGAGGCGCAGTTCACACCGGGCCCGTGGTACCGGGTCCGGGCGCTGCGGCAGGAGGCGAGCCTGCTGGAGGCGGCGGGCGCGGTGCTGCTGCTGATCGCGGTGGTCCCCGGCGCGGTGCTGGTCGCGCGGGGTTCGGGGATCGGTGCCGCGGCGGGCGTCGGGGCGCTCGGGTTCTTCCTGGGCCTCGGCCTGTGGGTGGACTTCCGCAGGGGCATACCGCGGCTGCAGTCGTACGCGGACGCGGTCAGCGGCGGGGCGCGGTGTGAGGTGCGTTACGTCGCGCTGCAGGAGCCGCGCGCGTTCAGGGCGTGGCTGGTGCTCTTCCCGCCGCCGGGCGCCCCGGACCCGGCGCCCCTCGCGGCGGTGCCGATCGGCGACTCCCCGCAGCCCGCGCCGTACGGCCCGGCGGAGCTGCGCGGCGACCTGCCCGCGGCGGTCCCGGTGATCGGGAACCGGGCGTGGTGGCCGAAGGAGGACGCGGTGACGGACGCGGCGGGGATACGCGAGACCGTGGGGCGGGTGCTGGGCTGAGCCCACCGGGCGTGAACTCGGCGTCCGCCGGGCGCGGTTACGTGAGCGTGGCCGCGTGACGGCGTACCGTGAGCGGGTGATTCAGGTGCGGCGGGGCGAGGGTCGGTATCGGGGCGGGGACGAGGCGGCGGGGATCGAGTCCTTGCACGCGTTCTCGTTCTCCGGGTTCTACGACCCGTCCAATGTGCGCTTCGGGGCGCTGGTCGCGTGCAACGAGGAGCGGCTGAAGGCCGGTTCGGGCTTCGACGAGCACCAGCACCGCGATATGGAGATCGTGACCTGGGTCGTCGAGGGCGAGCTGACCCACCGCGACTCCAAGGGCAACCGGCATGTCGTCCGCCCCGGCGACGTCCAGCACCTCAGCACCGGCAAGGGCGTCAAGCACGTCGAGCGCAACGACGGCGACGGCCCGCTGCGCTTCGTACAGATGTGGCTGATGCCCCGCAAACCGGGCGGCAGACCGGCGTACGAGCTGGTCCGCGGCATCGCCGACGGCACCCCGCTGGCCGTGGAGCGCGCCGGCGCGATGCTGCACGTGCGGCGACTGGTCGACCGCGAGCGCACTGCCCTGCCCGACGCGCCCTGGGTGTACGTGCACGTGGTGCGCGGCACGGTGGTGCTGGACGGCGAGCCGGTCCGCGCCGGCGACGCGGCGCGGGTCGCCGGGTCGGAGGGGCTGGAACTCACGGCCGCGGGGGCGGCGGAGGTACTGGTGTGGGAGATGAACGCGGCGGGGCCGGAGTTCGGCTAGCGCATTACGCCAGCTCCGCCAGCACCGCGTCCGTGAACGGCGGCCATGCCTCGGACGCCCACTCGCCGAACGGGCGGTCCGTGAGCGCTACGCACGCGGCCCGCGCGTCGGGGTCGACCCACAGGAACGTGCCCGACTGGCCGAAGTGGCCGTAGGTGCGCGGGGAGGACGCCGAGCCCGTCCAGTGCGGGGACTTGCCGTCGCGGATCTCGAAGCCCAGGCCCCAGTCGTTCGGGTTCTGGTGCCCGTAGCCGGGCAGGACGCCCTTCAGTCCGGGGAAGACGACGGAGGTCGCCTCGGTGTGCAGCTGCCCGCTGATCAGCCGCGGCGCCTGCAGCTCGGCGGCGAAGCGGGCCAGGTCCGCGGCCGTGGAGTGGCCGTCCTTGGCCGGGGAGCCCTCCAGGGTGGTCGAGGTCATGCCCAGCGGTACGAGCACCGCCTCGCGCAGGTACTCGGCGAACGGGATGTCCGTGGCCTTGGCGAGATGGTCGCCGAGCGCCTCGAAGCCGGCGTTGGAGTAGAGCCGGCGGTTGCCGGGCGCGGCGAAGATCCGGGGCTCGTCGAAGCCGAGGCCGGAGGTGTGCGCGAGCAGATGGCGTACGGTCGAGCCCTCCGGGCCGGCCGGCTCGTCCAGCTCGACGGCGCCCTCCTCGACGGCGACCAGCACGGCGTACGCGGCCAGCGGCTTGGTCACCGAGGCGAGGTAGAAGCGGTGGTCCTGCGGACCGTGCGTGGCGGCGACGGTGCCGTCCGCGCGTACGACGGCGGCGGCCGCCGTCCGGACCGGCCAGTTCTCGATCATCCGCAGACTCTCCATGCTGTCGAGGTTAACGTCCCCGGTCCGGATGGCGGGCGGCGGGAGCACGGCGGGCGTCCGTCGCCGTAGGGTGCTTGCTTGGAGTGCACTCCAAGTCTCTAGCGTGGGGGCCATGACCGTGACCGACACCGCCGCAGTGACCGAGTCCGCCGCCGTCGCCAAGGTCGACCAGTGCGTGTCCGAGACCGTGCCGAAGCCGCGGCCGGACGGCCAGGACAACTACACCATCAGCGAGGTGTCCGCGATCACGGGCCTCAGCGCGTACACGCTGCGCTGGTACGAGCGGATCGGGCTGATGTCGCGCGTCGACCGCTCGGCCACGGGGCAGCGGCGCTACAACAGCGAGGACCTGGGCTGGCTGGGGTTCGTCGGCAAGCTGCGGCTGACCGGGATGCCGGTGGCGGACATGGTGCGGTACGCGGAGCTGGTGCGGGAGGGCGACCACACGTTCGCCGGCCGGCAGGAGCTGCTGGTGCGGCACCGCGAGGACGTACGTCAGCACATCGCGGATCTGCAGGCGACGCTGGCGGTCCTCGACTTCAAGATCGAGCTCTACGGGCGCGGCTGAGGGCGTTCCCGCGGCTCACCCGTACCGGATCTGCAGGAACAGGCACGCGGTCAGGGCTAGTACGCCGAGCACGGCGTGCAGGCCCAGGGCGCCGTGGTTGCGGATCCTGGTCATGGCCGGTCGCGCCGGATGACCGCCCGGCCCCGGTCGAGGTCGACCGTGCTGTGCGCGGGCGGGGCGCCGTCGCCCTCGTCGTCCCGCAGCTGCGACTGGCGCTCCCGCTGCTCCTGGACCTGCAGTCCACTGGGGTGGAAGAGCTCGTCCATGGCCTGCAGGTACACCGCGCCCACACCGCGGGCCGTGCGGCGGCGTCTCGCGACGAGGAGGAAGAGCAGCACCCAGAGGGTGCCGAGGACGGTGATGACGGCCATCAGCATGCGGGGCTCCCCTCGGGGGATGGGGCGGGATCGGTCCGGGCCGGCGGGCCGGGATCTTCTCGCAGGCTACTTCACGGCATCCCGGAACGGACGGGGCCGTTCGGCGCCAAATCCGGGTGCGTGCGGCCGGGTCGCGGGCCGCGGCCGACAAGGATCTCTGGACACCGCGAACGTCGCGCGGGCGGGCGCGTTGGTCTGGGCCTGGCCCCCTAGAGTGGGGTCATGATCTCGACCTCCCCCTTCGGCAAGCTCGACGACGGCACGCCCATCGAGTGCTGGACCCTGCAGGCCGGGGGTGTGCGGGCCGACGTGCTGACCTACGGCGGGATCGTGCACCGGCTGGCCGTGCCGGGGCGGGACGGCGAGGTGGCGAACGTCGTGCTCGGGATGCCGGACCTGGACGGGTACCGGGCGGAGCCCGGGCCGTACTTCGGGGCGGTCATCGGGCGGTACGCCAACCGCATCGCCGGCGCCCGCTTCACCCTCGACGGGCGCGAGTACCGGCTGCCCGCCAACGACGGCGCCAACTGCCTGCACGGCGGCGAGCACGGCTTCGACCGGCGCGTGTGGACCGCCGAGGCCGCCGGCGACGCGGCCGTCACCCTGCGGCGCACCAGCCCCGACGGCGAGGAGGGCTTCCCGGGGACCGTCGAGGTGGCCGTGACGTACACCGTGGGCGGCGACGGGACGCTGCGCATCGACTACGAGGCGACCACCGACGCCCCGACCGTCGTCAGCCTCACCAGCCACGGCTACTTCAACCTCGACGGCGAGGGCGGCGGCAGCGCCGAGGCGCACGTGCTGCGGCTGGACGCCGGGCACTACACCCCGAACGGGCCCGCGGGCACGCCCACCGGCGAGTTGGCGCCGGTCGACGGGACGCCGTTCGACTTCCGCGCGCCGAAGCCGGTCGGCGCGGACATCCGCGCGGGGCATCCGCAGCTGCTGCTCGGGCACGGCTACGACCACAACCTCGTGCTCGACAAGGGCGTGACCGCCGAGCCGGTGCCCGTGGCCGAGCTGCACTCCCCCGCCTCGGGCCGCACGATGACCGTCGCGACCACCGCGCCGGGCCTGCAGCTGTACACCGGCAACTACTTCGACGGCTCCTTCACGGGCACCTCGGGCCGCGTGTACCGGGCGACGGACGGCGTCGCCCTGGAGACGCAGTTCTTCGCCGACTCCCCCAACCAGCCGCACTTCCCGTCCACCGTGCTGCGGCCGGGCGAGGTGCACCGGTCGGCGACGGTGTACGGGTTCGGCGTGCGCTGAGCCCCCCGCGCACCGGCTCACCCGCACGGCGGAAAACCGGTTGCCCCGCCGCCCCACCTCCCTGCCACCATGGCCGCGTCACTGCCCCGCGAGC
This sequence comes from Streptomyces sp. NPDC051940, assembly GCF_040680895.1. Lineage (NCBI taxonomy): Bacteria > Bacillati > Actinomycetota > Actinomycetes > Kitasatosporales > Streptomycetaceae > Streptomyces > Streptomyces sp. NPDC051940. The sequence continues at coordinate 11,604 of NZ_JBFAXR010000100.1, forward strand.
CAGGAGCACCGCATGCGCGTCCTCGGAACGATCCAGCGCCCCCATTCCGCGATCGTTTCGAAGGACACCGCCCGCCATGCACCCGTCCCGCCCGCGCACCACCCTGAACCTGGGCATCCTCGCCCACGTCGACGCCGGTAAGACCAGCCTCACCGAGCGCCTGCTGTACGACGGCGGCGCCATCGACCGGCTCGGCAGCGTCGACGCCGGCGACACCCGTACGGACACGGGTGAGCTGGAGCGGCAGCGCGGCATCACGATCCGCACCGCCGTGGCCCCGTTCACCATCGGGGACGTGCAGGTCAACCTCATCGACACACCCGGCCACCACGACTTCATCGCGGAGGTGGAGCGGGCCCTCGGCGTGCTCGACGGCGCGGTGCTCGTGCTGTCGGCCGTGGAGGGCGTACAGGCGCAGACGCGCGTGCTGATGCGCACGCTGCGGCGGCTGCGCCTGCCCACGCTGCTGTTCGTCAACAAGATCGACCGGGCCGGCGCCCGGGACGCGGAGCTGCTCGCGGACATCCGCCGGCTGCTGGCGCCCCATGTGCTGCCGCTGACCGCCCCGTCGGCGCCGGGCACGCCGCGCGCCGGGGTCGTACGCCTCGATCCGGATCCGGAGGTGCTGGCGGAGGCCGACGACGCGGTGCTCGCGCGGTACGTGGACGGACCCCCGCCCACGCCCGGGCAGTTGACGCGCGCGCTGGCCCGGCGCACGGCCGACGGCTCGCTGCATCCGCTGTACGTCGGCTCGGCGCTCGGCGGGCAGGGGGTGGCGGAGCTGATGGAGGGCATCGTCCGGTGGATCCCGCCGCGGTCCGGTTCCCGTGCGGCGGATCGCGGGCCCGCGCCGCGGGGCGTGGTGTTCTCCGTGAACCGCACGTCCGGCGGGGCGCGCACAGCGTATCTGCGGCTCTTCGAGGGAGAGGTGCGGGCGCGGCAGCCGCTGGAGTTCCGCAGGCGGCAGGCGGACGGCTCGGTCGAGACCCTCGCGGGTCGGCCCACCTCCGTGGACGTGGTCGGCTCCGGCACCGTCCTGACGGCGGGCGACATCGCGGCCGTGCGCGGCGTCCCCGGCGTGCGGGTCGGGGACGTGCTCGGCGAAGACCCCGGTACGGGCGGGCTGTTCACGCCCCCGGGCCTGGAGACCGTCGTACGGGCGAAGGACCCGGAGCAGGCCGGGCGGCTGCGAGCGGCGCTGCTGGCGCTGGCCGAGCAGGATCCGCTGATCCACGCCCGCCCGGCGGCCGGCGGTCATACGTCGGTGCTGCTGTACGGCGAGGTCCAGCAGGAGATCATCGAGGCGACCCTGGCCGCCGAATACGGCATCGCGGCGGACTTCGAGCCCCCGCGCACGGTGTGTCTGGAGCGGCCCGCCGGCACCGGCTCCCACGTCCGCGAGGTCGAACGGCGCGGCCCGGCCGACCCGTTCGCCACGGTGGGCCTGCGGGTGGAGCCCGGCCCGCGCGGCTCGGGCGCCGTCTTCCGCTACGAGACGGAGCTGGGCGCGCTGCCCCGCGCCTTCCACCAGGCCGTCGAGGACTCGGTGTACGAGGCGCTGCACACCGGGCCGCACGGCTGGGCGGTGACCGACGTACGGGTCACGATGATCCGCTCCGGCTTCGTGGCCCCGGTGAGCACCGCCGGCGACTTCCGCACACTGACGCCGCTCGTCCTGGCCGAGGCGCTGCGGCGCGCGGGCACCCGGGTGTACGAGCCGTATCTGGCGTTCGAGGCGGAGGTCCCGGCCGACGCGCTGGCGGCGGTGGTGGCGGGCCTGTCCGGGCTGGGCGCGGAGGTCCGCGAGACGGCGCCCGGTCACGGGGCGTGGCTGGTGGCGGGCGAGGTCCCGGCGCGGGCGGCGCGCGAGTGCGGGACGCGGCTGCCGGGGTGGACGCGCGGGGAGGGCGTGTGGACGTCCCGCCCGGCGGCGGACCGGCCGGCCGCCGGGCGTCCCGTCCGGGTCACCGCACGTCGAGGGTGACCTCGATGTTGCCGCGGGTGGCCTTGGAGTACGGGCAGACCTGGTGGGCCCTGGCCACCAGGTCGCGGGCGGCGGCCGGGTCGAGGGCCGGTATCCGGGCGGTGATGGCCACCCGGATACCGAAACCGTCCTCGCCCCGGCCGATGCCGACCTCGGCGGTGACCGTGGCGCCGGAGACGTCCAGGCCCTCGTTGCGGGCGACGACGCCGAGGGCGCCCTGGAAGCAGGCGCTGTAGCCGGCGGCGAAGAGCTGCTCGGGGTTGGTTCCGGCGCCGGATCCGCCCATCTCCCTGGGCGGGTTGACGACGACGTCGAGGCGGCCGTCGTCGGTGGCCACCCGGCCGTCGCGGCCGTTCTCGGCGGTGGCCGTGGCGGTGTAGAGGACGTCTGCGGTGGTGATGGGCATACGGATTCCCTTCAACAGTTTGTTGAAGGGAGGCTATCCCTGTCCCGTCCTGCCTGGTCGTCCGGGGTTGTGTTTCAGAGCCAGTCGCGCTTCTTGAAGACGAGGTACAGGCTGAGGCAGACCACGCCCATCAGCGCCACCGCGAACGGGTAGCCCAGCGTCCAGTGGAGTTCGGGCATGTGGTCGAAGTTCATGCCGTAGATCGTGCCGACGAGGGTGGGCGCGAAGAGGATGGCCGCCCAGGCGGAGATCTTCTTGATCTCCTCGTTCTGCGCGTGGCCGGCCTCCGCCAGGGCCTTCATCTCCTCGTTCTGCTGCTGGCTGACGAGGGTGGCGTTCACGGTGAGGATGTCCTGCAGCGCGGAGCGGAACGCGTCCACGCGCTCGGTGACGTGGGTGGCGTGGTCCGCGACGTCGCGCAGATAGCGGCGCAGCTCGTCCTCGATGCCGTACTTCTCGAAGCCCGCCGACAGCCCGCCGAGCATCCGGTGCAGCGGGCGGGTGGCGCGCTGGAACTCCACGACCTCGCGGGAGAGCTCGTAGATACGGCGGGAGACGCCGGGGGCGCTGCCGAAGACCTCGTTCTCGATCTCGTCGATGTCGTTCTCCACGCCGGCCACCACGGGCAGGTAGCCGTCGACGACGGCGTCGAGGATCGCGTACAGCACGGCCTCCGGACCGCGTTTGAGCAGCTCCGGGCTGTGCTCCATACGGCGGCGGACCGCGGCCAGGTCGGGGGCGGCGCCGTGCCGCACGGTGATCACGAAGTCGCGGCCGACGAAGACGTGCAGCTCGCCGAAGTCGACCTCCTCGATGTCGTCGAGGTAGCGGGCGGCGCGCAGCACGACGAAGAGGGTTTCGCCGTAACGCTCCAGCTTGGGGCGCTGGTGGGCCTCCAGGGCGTCCTCCAGCGCGAGGGGGTGGAGGTCGAACTCCTCGGCCAGGGAGTGCAGCTCGGCCGGGGTCGGCCGGTAGAGGCCGATCCAGGCCATGCCGCCGGGCTTCTCGCGGAGCTGGCGGAAGGTGTCCGCGAGGTCGCCGGGGGTGCTGATGCGCTGCCCGTCGTCGTACAGCGCCGCCGTGACGACGCTGCTCGCCTGCGGGTACGGCTCCGGCTCCGCCGGTCCCGCGGGCTCCGTCTCCGGCTCCGCGGGTGCCGGGGGCGGGGTGGGGCGCTTGGCTGGCATGCCGAAGGCGCGCAGCCTTCGCTTACGACGCTCGGACACGGGTGAAGCCTATCGACGTGGGCGTTGCGCTGCGCGTTTGGCGGTCCGTCGGGGGGTGCGGTCCCGCTGCGCGGGGGCCGCCGCGCCCGGTGGTTGGGTTTCGCGTTCGGCGCCCTCGGGTTGCCCGGGTGGGCGGATCGCTTCGGGTGGCGGCGCCGCCCCGCGCCTTCGGCGCGGGGGTTGCCCCCACCCACACGCCGCCCGTTGCTGGTTCGCTTGCCTGACGTCGGCGCCTTCGGTTGTGGGTGGCCGGGGCGGGGCAGGGCCGGGGTCCGCCCCCAGTCCGTCCGGCGTTTGGGGACGAGCGACGTTCAGGCGCGTACGCGGGGGTGGAGCCGCCGCTGCGGGAGGCTGCGGGGCTACAGCGCGAACTCCGCCCACACCACCTTGCCTGACCCCCGGGCCTCCACTCCCCACACGTCCGCCAGGCGGTCCACTAGCAGCAGACCGCGGCCGGACACCCCCGACTCTCCCGGCTCCCGCCGGCGAGGCATCGCGCTCGACTGGTCCGCCACCTCCACCCGGATCCGGGGGCCGGGAGTCCCGGAGGGCATCCGGGCGGTCACCACCGCCGGGCCGTCCGTGTGCAGCAGCGCGTTGGTGATCAGCTCGTCGGAGACCAGCTCCACCTCGTCCGACCGGTCACCCGCGCCCCACGCCCGTACCGCCGCGCGGATCATGTGACGCGCGGCCGACAGCCCCTCCGGGTCCGCGGGCGCGATGTGCTGGGTGAGCCGCCCGCCCACGTCGACCGTGCCCGCGGGCCCCTCGCGGCGCAGCGCCAGCAGTGCCATGTCGTCCTCCGCCCCCCGCGCGTCGACGACGTCGAGGAGCCGGTCCGCGAGCCCGCCCAGGTCGTACGGCCCGGACCCGACCAGGCCCGCGAAGTGCCGCATGCCCTCGTCGAGCCCCGCCCCGGGCTGCTCCAGCAGCCCGTCCGTGCACAGCAGCAGCGTGTCGCCGGGTTCGAGGTCGATGCGCGTCACCGGGTACTCCAGCCGCCCGAAGTCCGCCGACAGCCCGAGCGGGAGTCCGCCGGGCACGGACAGCCAGCGCGCCGTCCCCTCCCGGTGCCGGATGAGCGGATCGATGTGCCCGGCGCGCACGATCCGCATCGCCCCGGACTCGAGGTCCACCTCGGCGTAGCAGCAGGTGGCGAACCGGCTCGTGTCCAGGTCGTGCAGGAACTGGGAGGCGCGCGCCATCACCGTCGCCGGAGCGTGCCCCTCCGCGGCGTACGCGCGCAGCACGATCCGCAGCTGCCCCATCACCGCGGCCGCGTGCGTGTCGTGCCCCTGTACGTCCCCGATCACCGCGGCCACCCGCCCCCCGGGCAGCGGGATCACGTCGTACCAGTCGCCGCCGATGTCGCGCCCGGACCCCGCCGAGCGGTACCGCACGGCGACCTCCGCCCCCGCCAGCTCGGGGATCGACCGCGGCAGCATCGCCTGCTGCAGGTCCTCGGCGAGGTCGTGCTCCTGGTCGAAGAGCGTGGCCCGCTGCAGGCTCTGCGCGATGCTGCTGGTCAGGGCGATCAGCAGATTGCGCTCCTCGGGGCTGAAGGTGGACTTGTCCTGGTAGAACAGCCCGAGCACCCCGATCGCCCGCCCCTCGGCGATCAGCGGCAGATACGCGCCGGAGTCGATGTTCCGCGGCTCGATGTACGGCCACAGCCGCGGGTAGCGCCGTTTGAACTCCTCGCGCGAGAGCACGAACAGCGGCCGCAGGGTCCGTACGACGTCACTCATCGGGAGCGGGTCCGTGACCCGGGTGAACTCCGTTCCCGCCGCGAAGCTGCCCGCCTGCCCCTCGGCGATCAGCGTGATGTGGCCGGCCTCGACCAGTCCCATGATCACGTTGGAGGCCCCGAGGCGCTTCAGCCCCTCGGGCCCGTCGAGCACGTCGATGACCTCGCCCACCGTGCGGGCGTGGGCGAGGGCGGCGGTGGTGGACTCGACGACGGACGTCTGCCGGGCCCGCTCCTGGTCGAGGGCGAGCTGCGCGGCGGAGTACGTGAGCTCCAGCGTCGCGTCCCGCACGATGCCGATGATCCGCACCGGCCGGCCGTCGTCGTCGCGCTGGATGGAGCCCTGGGTGTGGGTCCAGCGCAGGGTGCCGTCGCGGCAGCGGATGCGGAAGTACGCGCCGTAGCTGGCGGAGCCGTCCTTCAGGGCGCGGGAGACGAGCCCGTCGAGCCGGTAGCCCTCGCTGGCCGGGACCCGGCTGCCCAGGGTGCCCGGCTGCCCGTCGTACTCGTCGGGCCGCAGGTCGAAGACCTCCAGCGCGGCGGCGTCCATCGGCATCAGACCGGTCTGGAGGTCCCAGAGGAAGGTGCCCATCCGGTTCAGCGACATGGCGCGGCCGAGGTCCGGGTGGGCTGGCCAGTCGGGGGGCAGCTCAGCCGACGGGGAGGGGCCGGACCGGTCGTTCACCCCACTAACTCTGGGGCCTGATCGGGCGGCGCGCAGCTCAGGACGGGCCCCCCGGGGGGTGCACGGTCGCCGCGCCGCAGGGGCCGGGGGGACCGGTCAGGCGTCCGCCATGCGGCGCAGCAGGCCGCGCAGCACGAGGCGCTCCTCCGGCGCCAGGGCGCCCAGCGGCTCGCGGGCGAAGTCCAGGGACTCCCGCAGCTCGGCGGCCACCCGCAGGCCCTCCTCGGTGGGGGCCGCGAGCTTGACCCGCCGGTCGCCGGGGTCCGCCCGCCGCTCCACCAGGCCCCGGGCCTCCAGCCGGTCGACGATGCCGGTGATGTTGGACGGCTCGCACTTCAGCCGGGTGGCGATACGCCGCATGGGCAGCGGCTCCAGGGTGAGCAGCGACAGCACACGGGCGGCGGCGCCGGTGAGGGACTGGGCGGCGGCGGCCCGGTCGTACTCGGCGTGGTAGCGGGCGACGACCTCGCCGAAGAGCTCGACGACCTCGACGGTGACCTGGTCCGGGGCTGTGCGGCGTGTCATAGCCCCCAGACTACCGTTTTACTTCACTCCATGAAACATTATCCCCATGACTGTTTCACTCCCTGAAGTATCCCGCGAATGGCACCTCACCGCCCGTCCCCACGGCTGGCCGCAGCCCGACGGCTTCGCGCTGGTCGAGGCCCCGGTGCGGGCTCCCGGCGAGGGCGAGATCCTGGTCCGCAACGTCTACCTCTCCGTGGACCCGTACATGCGCGGCCGCATGAACGACGTGAAGTCCTACGTCCCGCCCTTCAAGCTGAACCAGCCCATGGACGGCGGCGCGGTGGGCGTCGTCGTCGCCTCGGGTGACGACCGCTTCGCGCCCGGCGACCACGTCCTGCACGGCCTCGGCTGGCGTGAGTACGCCACGGTCCCCGCCGGCCACGCCACGGCCGTGGACCCGGACCTGGCCCCGCTCTCGACGTACCTCGGGGTGCTGGGCATGACGGGCCTGACGGCGTACGCGGGTCTGCTGGAGGTGGCTTCCTTCAAGGAGGGCGACGCGGTCTTCGTCTCCGGCGCGGCGGGTGCCGTCGGCAGCCAGGTCGGCCAGATCGCCCGGCTGAAGGGCGCCTCGCGGGTGATCGGCAGCGCGGGCTCGGACGAGAAGGTGAAGCTGCTCGTCGAGGAGTACGGCTTCGACGCGGCGTTCAACTACAAGTCGGCGCCGGTCGCGGCGCAGCTGAAGGAGGCGGCCCCCGACGGCATCGACGTCTATTTCGACAACGTCGGCGGCGAGCACCTCGAGGCGGCGCTCAGCTCCTTCAACGTCCACGGCCGAGCGGCGATCTGCGGCATGATCGCCCAGTACAACGCCACCGAACCGCCCGCGGCCCCGCGCAACCTGGCCCTGGTGATCGGCAAGCGCCTGCGCCTCCAGGGCATGCTGGTGGGCGACCACGCCGCCCTGCGCCCGGCGTTCGTCCGCGACGTCGCGGGATGGATCCGCTCCGGGGAGCTCAAGTACAACGAGACGGTGGCGGAGGGCGTGGAGAACACCCTGGACGCGTTCCTGGGCGTCCTGCGCGGCGACAACACGGGCAAGATGATCGTCCACCTCCCCTGACCCCTGCCCGCCGGCCGGCCCCGGTCGCCTGCCCCCGGGCCCCGGCAGCGGGGCGTCGGCCCGGGTGCGGCGCCGGCGGCTGACCGCGATCGGTCAGGCAAGGCGCGCCTCCGGCTGCACGGGGGGTGCGGGACGCACTACAGCCCGGCCGGCGTTTGAGGCCGGATGGCGCGCAGCGCCGACTCGGGGGGCCGGGGGCGGAGCCCCCGCAGCGCAACCGCAGGCACCGCACGCTCACCGCACCGCACCGCACGCGCAGCGCACCCGCGCATCGAGGCGCGAGGTCCGGCTACGGCGTGACGCCCTTCGCGCGGAGCCAGGGTTCGGGGTCGATGCCCGAGCCGAACAACGGAGTGACCCGGACCTCGAAGTGGAGGTGCGGGCCCGTGGAGTTGCCCGTCGAGCCGACCCGGCCGATGTGCTGCCCCGGGAAGACCCGCTCGCCGGGCTTCGCGTCGATCTCGGAGAGGTGGGCGTAGAACGTGTAGTAGCCGTCGTCGTGCCGGATCGTCACCGAGTTGCCGAAGGCACCGTCGCAGCCCAGCTCGTACACCGTGCCGAAGCCGACCGACCGCACCGGCCGGCCCTCGTCCGCCGCGAAGTCGAGCCCCGTGTGGAGGCTCCCCCAGTGCTCGCCGGTCTGCGCGAAGCGCGAGGTGATCTCGTACTTGTCCACGGGCTTCAGCCAGTTGCTGGCCACGAACGGCTTGCCGTCCGCCGTGTCCCCGGCCCCGACGCTGAACGGCACGCTGCGCACCCACTCCGCGCACCCCCCGCTGCGCTTGCGCGCCGCGGCGAGGGCCGTGGCCTCCAGCCGCTCCAGCGTGGTGCGGGCCCGCAGCAGCTTCTGCTCGAGCGCCTGCTTCGCCCGCTGCTGGACGTACAGCTCGTGTTCCAGCTCCAGTTGCGCCTGGCCCGCGCGGGCCTTCTCGGCCTCCAGCCGCGCCTCCGCCATCCGCGTGTGGTGCAGCAGCTGCCCCGCGGCCCGCTCGCCCTTGTCGGCGAGGTAGACGCGGTCGAGGAACTCCGACGGGTCGTCGGAGAGCATGAACTGCGCGGTGGAGCCCATCGCCGACGCCTCGCCGCCGGTGCGGTACTGCTGTGCCGCGACCCGGCCGAGTTCGCCGCGCAGCCGGCTGAGCCGGCGCTGCTGGTCGCGGACCCGGACGGCCAGGCGGTCGATCTTCGTCTGCTGACGGGTGACGGCGCGCCGCGCCGACTCGTACTGCTGGGTGATCCGGCCGGCCTCCGTGAAGAGCCGGTCGACCTCGCGTTTCGCGGCCTGGAGGGTGTTCTTGTCGTCGTCGCCCGGAGCGGGCCCCTCGGCTGCGGCCGTCGGTACGGTCACGCCCAGACAGAAAGCGGTCACTGCTCCCGTAAGTGTGACAATTCGTCGCATTGGATGATCGTCACGCGACACGTGTCCCGGGCGACGCCAACACACCGCGCGGCGGTGTATGTACGCCCGTCCGGCGCAGCCGCCGGTCACGGACCCGCAGCTCAGCCTACAGATCCGGCGGCCTTGTGGCATCACTCCATTCGGCCCATCCGGCCGAGCGGTAGGGGTCTTCCGGCCCTTCAATCAGGTGTGGGCCCCCGCTCACAGTGTCCCGGTGAAGGGCCGCCACACAGCGGGCCGGCCGAGGGAGGGTCCATGACGGGAATCGACGGCACGGCCGGTGAACTGCTGCTGCGCACCGGCCGGTTCTTCACGCGCGGCGAGGTCTCCCCCGACCTGCGCAGCGTGACGAGGACGGGCGGACGCGAGGGCGACGTCTTCTACCGCGACCGCTGGAGCCACGACAAGGTCGTGAACTCCACCCACGGCGTCAACTGCACCGGCTCCTGCCGCTGGAAGGTCTTCGTCAAGGACGGGATCATCACCTGGGAGACCCAGCAGACCGACTATCCGTCGGTGGGCCCCGACAGCCCCGAGTACGAACCGCGCGGCTGCCCGCGCGGCGCCGCCTTCTCCTGGTACACCTACTCGCCGACCCGCGTGCGCTACCCGTACGTGCGCGGCGTGCTGCTGGAGATGTACCGCGAGGCGAAGCGCCGCGTGGGCGGCGACCCGGTGCTGGCCTGGGCGGACATCCAGGCCGACGCGGAACGGCGGCGCCGCTACCAGCGGGCGCGCGGCAAGGGCGGGCTGATGCGGGCCACCTGGGACGAGGCGGTGGAGATCGTCGCCGCCGCGCAGGTGCACACGATCAAGGAGTACGGGCCGGACCGGATCGCCGGCTTCTCCCCGATCCCGGCGATGTCGATGGTGTCGCACGCGGCAGGTGCCCGCTACCACTCGCTGATCGGCGCGCCGATGCTGTCGTTCTACGACTGGTACGCCGATCTGCCTGTGGCGTCCCCGCAGGTCTTCGGCGACCAGACGGACGTGCCGGAGTCCGGCGACTGGTGGGACGCCGCGTATCTGATCATGTGGGGCTCGAACGTCCCCGTGACCCGCACCCCGGACGCGCACTGGATGGCCGAGGCCCGCTACCGCGGCCAGAAGGTCGTGGTGGTCTCGCCCGACTACGCCGACAACACCAAGTTCGCCGACGAGTGGATGCACCCGCACCCCGGCACGGACGGCGCGCTCGCACTCGCGATGGGCCATGTGGTTCTGCGCGAGTGCTACGTGGACCGCCAGGTGCCGTTCTTCCATGACTACGCGCGCAAGTTCACCGACCTGCCGTTCCTCGTGACGCTGGAGGAGCGGCACGGCAGCCGCGTACCTGGGAAGTTCCTGCGCGCCTCCGATCTCGGCGACCGCGACGAGGGTGCCGAGTGGAAGACGGTCGTGCTGGACGAGGACAACGGCCAGCTGGTGGTGCCGAACGGCTCGCTCGGCTTCCGCTGGACGGAGTCCGGCAAGGGCAGGTGGAACCTGGACCTGGGCGGCCGGGTGCCCCGGCTCTCGCTGTACGGGATGGTGGCGGCGACCGGCACCGAGGTCCTGCTGCCGCGCTTCGACACCGACGGCGGCGAGCACGGCCAGGGCCGCGGTGAGACCGTGGCGCGCGGCGTGCCGGCGGTGCGGCTGGCCGACGGGCGGCTGGTGACGACCGTGCTCGACCTGCTGCTCGCCCAGTACGGCGTCGGCCGCGACGGCCTGCCCGGACAGTGGCCCCGGGGGTACGAGGACGCCTCGTCGCCCGGCACTCCGGCCTGGCAGGAGCAGCACACCTCGGTGCCCGCGGCACAGGCGGTGCGCGTCGCACGGGAGTTCGCCCGTACGGCGGAGAAGTCCGAGGGCCGCTGCATGATCCTGATGGGCGCGGGGACGAACCACTGGTTCCACTCCGAGACCATCTACCGGGGCTTTCTGGCCCTGCTCACCCTCACCGGCTGCCAGGGCCGCAACGGCGGCGGCTGGGCCCATTACGTCGGCCAGGAGAAGTGCCGCCCGGTCACCGGCTGGGCGACGCTGGCGTCGGCGAACGACTGGTCGCGTCCGCCGCGGCAGATGATCGGCACGGCGTACTGGTTCCTCAACACCGACCAGTGGCGCTACGACCGCTTCCGCGCCGACGTGCTGGCCTCCCCGCTCGGCGAGGGCCGCTTCGACGGGATGACCGGCGCCGACTGCCTGGCCCTGTCGGCCCGCGCCGGATGGATGCCGTCGTACCCGACCTTCGACCGCAACCCGCTGGAGCTGGGGGAACAGGACGACCCCGTCGCGTACACCGTCGGGGAGCTGAAGGCGGGCCGGCTCGGCTTCGCCTGCGAGGACCCCGACGCCGAGGCCAACTGGCCGCGGGTGCTGACCCTGTGGCGGGCGAACCTCTTCGGCTCCTCCGCGAAGGGCGCCGAGTACTTCCAGCGCCATCTGCTGGGCACCCACTCCTCCCTGCGCGCCGAGGAGGCGCCGCCGGAGGTGCGCCCCAGGGATGTGAAGTGGCGGGAGGAGGCGCCCGAGGGGAAGCTCGACCTGCTGCTGTCGATCGACTTCCGGATGACGTCCTCGACGCTGCTGTCGGACGTCGTCCTGCCGGCCGCCACCTGGTACGAGAAGCACGACCTGTCCAGTACGGACATGCACCCCTTCGTGCACTCCTTCACGCCGGCGGTGGACCCACCGTGGCAGGCCCGTACCGACTTCGACGCCTTCAACGGACTGGCGAAACGCTTCAGCGAACTGGCGCGCGACCATCTCGGCGTCCGCAGGGACCTGGTGGCGACCCCGCTGCAGCACGACACGCCCGGCGAGACCGCGCAGCCCGGCGGGGTGGTGCGGGACTGGCGGCGCGGGGAGTGCGAGCCCGTACCCGGGAAGACGATGCCGCAGCTGACGGTGGTGGAGCGGGACTACACCGCCGTGGCCGACAAGATGGCCTCGCTCGGCCCCAACGTTGAGAACCTCGGGCTGCCGGTGAAGGGCCTGGTCTTCAGGCCGGACGCCGAGGTCGAGTATCTGCGCCGCCTCAACGGCGCCACCCCCGAGGGCCGGCCGAAGCTGGACACCGCGGTGAAGGCGTGCAACACCATCCTCGCCCTGTCCGGCACCACCAACGGCCGTCTCGCCACCCAGGGTTTCCACTCCCTGGAGGAGCGTGTCGGCACCGAGATGGCGCACCTGTCGGCGGAGCACGAGGGCAAGCGCGTCACGTACGCCGACACCCAGGCGGCGCCCGTGCCCGTCATCACCTCGCCGGAGTGGTCCGGCAGCGAGTCGGGCGGGCGGCGCTACACGGCGTTCACCCTCAACACCGAGCATCTGAAGCCCTGGCACACCCTCACCGGCCGCCAGCACTTCTTCCTCGACCACGACTGGATCCACGAACTGGGCGAGGCGCTGCCCGTGTACCGGCCGCCGCTGGACATGAACCGGCTGTTCGGCGAGCCGGTCCTCGGGCCGGACGGGCAGCGGCAGGTGACGGTCCGCTATCTCACCCCGCACAACAAGTGGTCCATCCACTCCGAGTACCAGGACAACCTCTTCATGCTGTCCCTCTCCCGTGGCGGCCAGAGCATCTGGATGTCGCCGCAGGACGCGGACGCGATCGGCGTACGCGACAACGACTGGATCGAGGCGGTCAACCGCAACGGCGTGGTCGCCGCCCGAGCCGTCGTCTCCCACCGCATGCCGCAGGGCACCGTCTACATGCACCACGCCCAGGACCGCACGGTGAACGTGCCGAAGTCCGAGACGACCGGCAGACGCGGCGGCATCCACAACTCGCTGACCCGGCTCATCCTCAAGCCCAGCCATCTCATCGGCGGCTACGCCCAGCTGTCGTGGGCCTTCAACTACCTCGGCCCCACGGGCAACCAGCGCGACGAGGTCACCGTGATCCGGCGCCGCACCGAGCAGGAGGTGACGTACTGAGATGAAGATCATGGCCCAGATCGCGATGGTGATGAACCTCGACAAGTGCATCGGGTGCCACACCTGCTCGGTCACCTGCAAGCAGACGTGGACCAACCGCGGCGGCGTCGAGTACGTGTGGTTCAACAACGTGGAGACCCGCCCCGGCCAGGGCTATCCGCGCCGCTACGAGGACCAGGAGAGGTGGCGTGGCGGCTGGGAGCTGAACCGGCGCGGGAACCTGACGCTCAAGGGCGGCGGTCGGCTGAGGAAGCTCGCCACGATCTTCTCCAACCCCGTGCTGCCGGACCTGAAGGACTACTACGAGCCCTGGACGTACGAGTACCGGAACCTCACCGACGCGCCGCTGGGCGAGGACTTCCCCGTCGCCGAGCCGCGCTCCCTCGTCTCCGGCAAGCCGATGAAGATCGAGTGGAGCGCCAACTGGGACGACAACCTCGGCGGCGCGGACGAGCCGGACGCTGTCGACCCGATGGTGGAGAAGGTCCGGCAGCAGGCGGCGGAGAAGGTGCGGTACGCCTTCGAGCAGACCTTCATGTTCTATCTGCCCCGCATCTGCGAGCACTGCCTGAACCCGTCGTGCGTCGCCTCCTGCCCCTCGGGCGCGATGTACAAGCGGACCGAGGACGGCATCGTGCTCGTCGACCAGGACCGGTGCAGAGGCTGGCGGATGTGCGTCAGCGGCTGCCCGTACAAGAAGGTCTACTTCAACCACCGCACGGGGAAGGCCGAGAAGTGCACCCTGTGCTACCCGCGCATCGAGGTGGGGCTGCCGACGGTCTGCTCGGAGACGTGCGTCGGCCGGCTGCGCTATCTCGGCGTGCTGCTGTACGACGCGGACCGGGTGCTCGAGGCCGCCTCGACGCCTGACGCCAAGGACCTGTACGAGGCCCAGCTCGGCGTCTTCCTCGACCCGGAGGACCCCGGGGTGCGGCGGGAGGCCGAGCGCGCCGGGATCCCGTACGACTGGGTGGAGGCGGCCCGCCGCTCGCCGGTGCACGCGCTGATCAGCAGATACCGGGTGGCCCTGCCGCTGCATCCGGAGTACCGCACCATGCCGATGGTCTGGTACATCCCGCCACTTTCCCCCGTCGTCGACGCGCTCGCCGAGACGGGCTTCGACGGGGAGGACGCGGACAACCTCTTCGGCGCGATCGACACCCTGCGGATCCCCCTCGAGTACCTGGCGGAGATCTTCACCGCCGGGGACACCGGCCCGGTGCGTGCCTCGCTGGAGCGGCTGGCGGCCATGCGCAGCCGTATGCGGGCCGTGCAGCTCGGCGACGTACCCGACGAGTCGGCCGCGGAGGCGGTCGGGATGAGTGGGCGCGAGGTCGAGGAGATGTACCGGCTGCTGGCGGTAGCCAAGTACGACGACCGGTACGTCATCCCCACCGCCGCGATCGGCGACGCCAAGGCGCTGGAGGAGTCGGCGCTGCCCGAGGGCTGCAGCCTCGACTACGAGGGCGGGCCGGGCGCGGGCGGCGACGGGCCGTTCGGCGCGGACTCCGGGGCCGGGAGCAGGGCGTTCGTGTCCATCGAGAGCTTCCACGGCATGCGCCACCGCCAGACGGCCGACTCGCCCGCGGACGTCCGCGCTCCGGGGCTCGACGACGGGGAGGCGCCGTGACCGCCGTCATCCATCAGGCCGCCGCCCGCTGCCTGGTCTATCCGGACGTCGAGTTCGCCGCCGGCCGGCCCCTGCTGCGCGAAGCACTCACCGGCGCCGACACCCCGCTGTGGGAGTTCCTGGAGTACGCGGCCGCCACGCCGCCGGAGGAGCTGGCCGCGCACTACGTCGAGGTCTTCGACTTCAAGAGCCGCCGCTGCCTCTATCTGACCTGGTGGTCGGACGGCGACACCCGCCGCCGCGGTATGTCGCTGGTCCGGCTGAAGGAGACGTACCGCGCGTACGGACTGGACTTCTCCGGCGAGGAGCTGCCCGACTTCCTGCCCGCCGTGCTGGAGTTCTCCGCCCTCACGGGCACGGACGAGCTGCTGCGCGCGCACCGCCCGGCGCTGGAGCTGCTGCGGCTGTCCCTGCTGGACCACGGCACGCCGTACGCACACGTGCTGACGGCCGTCTGCGCCACGCTGCCCGGCCCCTCCCCCAAGGACCGCGCCGCCGCGGCGGCGATGGCCCGCTCCGGCCCGCCGCGCGAGGACGTGGGGCTGGAACCGTACGGGCTGCTGCCCGTCCTGACCGACCGCGGAGGCGAGTGATGGACATCCTCTGGAACACCCTCCCGTACGTCGTGATCGTCCTGTTCGTGGGCGGGACGGTGTGGCGCCACCGCTACGACAAGTTCGGCTGGACCACCCGCTCCTCGCAGCTGTACGAGTCGAGGCTGCTGCGGATCGCCTCACCGGTGTTCCACTACGGGATCCTGTTCGTGCTGGCCGGGCATCTGGTGGGCCTGTTCGTCCCGGACTCGTGGACGGACGGTCTCGGGATCAGCGAGAACGCCTACCACCTGCTGTCGCTGTACACCGGCACCGCGGCGGGCGTCCTCACGGTCGCCGGGATCGTGCTGCTGGTCTACCGGCGCCGTACCACCCCGTCCGTGCTGCGGGCCACGACGGTCAACGACAAGGCGATGTACGTCCTGCTGCTCGGCGCGATCGTGCTGGGCATGTGGGCCAAGCTCAGCCACGCCGGCGGCCACGGCTACGACTACCGCGCGACGATCTCCCCCTGGGTGCGCAGCGTCTTCACTCTGCGGCCCAAGGGCGAGCTGATGGCGGGCGTGCCGCTCGCCTACCAGATCCACGTCGTGGTCGGCCTGGCGCTGATCGCCGCGGTCCCCTTCACCCGGCTGGTCCACATGCTGGCCGCACCCGTCCAGTACCTGTTCCGCCCGTACGTCGTCTACCGCGGACGCAGCCCGCGGCAGCTGGGCAACCGCCCGCCGCGGCGGGGCTGGGAGAGTGTCCGATGACCACCACCGCCACGTCGTCCACCGCCACGGCCGTCGAGGAGCCGTCGGCCACGGCGTACGTGAACCTGGTCGTCGCCACCATCGGCTTCACGCTCACCTTCTGGGCGTGGAACCTGATCGCGCCGCTGGCCAACGACTTCGGCGACGCCATGGGGCTGAGCTCCTTCCAGCAGTCGCTGATGGTCGCCGTGCCGGTGCTGGTCGGCTCGCTCGGCCGGATCCCGGTCGGCGCGCTCACCGACCGGTACGGGGCGCGGCTGATGTTCCCGCTGTGCTCGGCACTGACGATCATCCCGGTGCTGCTGATCATCCCGACCAGGGACACCTACGGGGCGCTGCTGGCCGTCGGCTTCCTGCTGGGTGTCGGCGGCACGACGTTCGCGATCGGCGTACCGCTGGTCAACTCGTGGTTCCCGCCTGCCAAGCGGGGCTTCGCCATCGGCGTCTTCGGCATGGGCATGGGCGGCGTGGCGCTGTCGGGGTACTTCACTCCGCGCATCTACAGGCACGGCGAGAGCCTGCCGTTCCTGTTCCTGGCGGTCGCGCTGGCGGGGTACGCGGTGCTGTCATGGTTCTTCCTGCGCGACCGGCCCGACCGGGTGATCCCGACGATGCCGCTGACGCAGCGGCTGGGCCAGGCGGCGAGGCTGCGGGTGACCTGGGAGCTGGCGGCGCTGTACGCGATCGGCTTCGGCGGCATCGTTGCGTTCGGCGTGTATCTGCCGACGTATCTGAAGACCTGGTACGAGCTGAGCCCGACGGACGCCGGCACCAAGGCGGCGGGCTTCGCCCTGGTGACGGTGGTCTTCCGGCCGATCGGCGGCTGGCTGTCGGACCGGGTCCATCCGGCGGTGGTGGCGAGCTGGGCGCTGGGCGTCGTGGGCGTCTTCGCCATCGGCCAGGCCTTCGACCCGGAGCTGAGCCCCGGCGGCACGATCTGCCTGCTGGTGATGGCGGCGGGCCTGGGCACGGCGAGCGGCGCGGTCTTCGCCCTGGTCGCGCGCGTCACCCCGCAGCCGCAGGTCGGGTCCGTGACCGGCATCGTCGGCGCGATGGGCGGCCTCGGCGGTTTCGTGCCGCCGCTGGTGATGGGCGCGATCTACAGCGCGAAGGACACGTACTCGATCGGCTTCATGCTGCTGTCGGACCTGGCCCTGGCGGGGTGCGTGTACGCGTTCGGGCGGATGCGGGAGGCGGGGGCCGCCAAGCCGTCAGAGCGCTAGCGGACGGTCCACGTCGTGCAGGTGGTGCAGCGGGTCGTGGATGAAGTACCGGGCGAAGGAGTCGACGGTGAACGCGGCGCCGTCGCCGCGGAAGCCGGTGCGCTGCCACTGGTCGCCCTCGACCTCGTCGAAGGCGTCGGCGAGCTTCGCGGCGCGGCGCGCCAGTTCGGCGGAGACCGCGGCCGGGTCCTGGGCGTTGTAGTCGTCCTCGACGGCCGTGGCGTCCTGGTCCCAGTTCGGGTAGTGGGGGCCGTCCTGGGTGAGCATCAGCGCGAGCCGCTCGTCGTACACGCCGAAGACGTCGCGGACGTGGGCGGCGTACTCCAGCGGGGACCAGGTGTCCTCCCGGGGCCGCGTCCGCAGGGCCGCCGGATCGCCGGCGAGCACCTCCCGCCAGGCGGCGGCGCTGCGGCGGAGCAGGCCCGCGACGTCGTCGTGGCCGACGGCGGCGCCGTGGTAGCCGCACTCGGGACAGGGGCGGTCCAGGACCCAGGTCCAGTCCTTGGTGTCGGGGGTGATCATAGGAGCCAGTGTCCCGGGCGGGATCACGCAGCACCAGTGAGAATGTGTGGGGCGAACCCGTAAGCGGTGCTTAACGGTTGGGGTCGGCCGTGTCCCACCGCTGCAGCAGACCCCACGCGAACTCAGCGGTACACGCCCGCGGCAGGCCATCCGCGTCGGGGGCCTGGAAGTCGAGCCGGAAGCGGTTGTCCGTGTCGCCCTCCTTCGGCGTGGCCGGAGGGAAAGCGTGGGCGACCTCGTCGACCGTGGCGGACCAGGGGGTGAGGTCGGCGAGGGTGCGCAGCTCGGGACTCTGGGCGCCGGGTGCGCGGACCAGCCACGCGTTGACGGCGACGCCGCCGGGCACCACGGTCGCCTCGAAGCGCAGGTCCGGCCAGAGCGGTACGGCCCAGGCGTACGCCTCGGACCGCATGTCGCCGAAGGGCCGCGGGGTGATCGACTCCGGTGCGCCGAGGAGCGCCGTGTAGTCCCGCACGGTCGGCGGCGTACTCCGGTTTCCGGCCCGCAGGCGTCCCTGCCACCGCCGGTGCGCCTCGCGCATCTGCTCCTTCGGTACGTCGAGCGCGCGCAGGGCGCTCTCCACCAGGCCGGGGTTGTGGTCCTCCATCCGGCGCAGGAGGACCAGCTGGAAGCGCAGCGGGCCGGAGGGTTCGTCGTGCTCCAGGAACAGGGAGGACATACGGCCATTGTGTCGGCCGGCACCGACAGTCGCAGCCCGGGTGCTCCACGCGGCGCCCGCACGCCGGTGCCGTTAGCAGCGCCTAGGCTTTCCGCGTGGACCTGCCGCCCGCCGTACCGGAAGCCGCCCGCCCCGAACCCGATGAGCCGCCGTCCCGCGTCCTCGCCCCCCTCCTCGCCCGGGCCGGGCTGCCCGCGCCCCTCTCCGTCCGCCGGATCACCGGGCGCGGGTTCGACAACGCGGTGTGGGTGCTGGGATTCGGCGACGGGCGGCGGGTCGTGCTGCGGTCGTGGCGCGAGCCGCGGGAGGCGGAGGACGGGCGGTTCCGGTTCCTCGCCGATCACGGGCTGCCCGTACCGGAGCTGCTGGCCGCGTCCGGGGAGGGGTCGCTGTACGCCTTCGCGGACGGGGAGTTGCTCGGGGATCTCATCGAGTCGGGGCGGGCCACGGACGCCGTGTGGCGGGCCGTGGGGCGGGCGTACGGGCGGGTGCACGGGGTGGGGTTCCCCGAGCGGGTGCGGGGGAAGGTCCGGCCCGGGCGGCTGTGGCTGGAGAGCGTCGACCCCGTGGCCGAGCTGCACGGGCAGGTCGACGCCTGCGCGCCGGGGCTGCACCGCCTCGCGCCGGGCATGCTGCCGCAGCTCGCGGAGCTGCACACGCTGGTCGACGAAGCCGCCGACGCGCTGCGCGCGGACCCCGTGTCGCTGCTGCACGGCGACGCCAACATGTGGAACTGCCTGGTCGACGGCGACCGTTGCACGGTCATCGACTGGGACGGGCCGCGGGTGGGGTCCTCGGCGAAGGAGATCGCCCTGCTCGACAAGCACGCCTGGCTGTTCGGCCGCCGGGGGCTCCCGTCCGCGTTCTTCACCGGCTACGGTCGCCCGCGCGCCGAGCCGGTGACCTCGCTGCAGCGCGTCGTGCAGACCGTGCACTGGGCGGTGAGCGACGACTGGGACGACTTCCGGCGGCCGGCGCTCACCGATGAGCTGCGGGCTCGGGCGATGGCGTGGCTGGAGCGGCTGACGGCGTATGCGCGGCGGCTCGACGAGCATGTGCGCGCGGCGTCCGCAGCAGCCACGCCGCCAGGGTGACGCCCAGGAGTACGAGGAGCGTGTTCACCGCCACCGCGGTCCCGATGCCCGGCAGGACGGGGCCGTCGCCCGCCCGGGCGGTGACGACCGCGCTCATCACCGGCGTACCGAGGGTGATGCCGACCTGCTGGGTCATCGTCGCCAGGCCCGTGGCCATGCCCTGTTCGGCGTCGGGGAGGCCGGACGTGGCCGTGACCATGAAGCCGACGATCACCAGCATGTTGCCCACGCCGCCGGCGAACGTCGCCGGGAGTAGCAGCCCGAGCCAGCCGTGGCCCTCGCCGAGGAGGAGCAGCGTCCCCGTGGCCGCCGCCTGCAGCAGGCCGCCGGTGACCAGCGTGCGGCGCGTGCCGAGGCGGCCGATGACCCGCGCGGCGACCGTGCCGCCGAGGACCGTGCCCGCGCCGAGGACGCCGAAGGACAGGCCGGCGGCGAGCGGGGAGAAGCCCAGGACCTCCTGGAGGTACAGCGTCATCAGGAAGACCAGGGACGTCTCCGTGGCGAACGCGATGAGGCCCGCCGCGTTGCCCCACACCACCGTGCGGCGGCGCAGCACGGTCACCGGGACCAGCGGCTGCGCGGCCCGCGCCTCGACGGCGTAGAACAGCGCCAGCAGGGCCGCGCCCAGCAGCAGCGCCCCGGCGGCCAGGGGGTCGCCCCAGCCGTCCTCGCCGGCCCGCGTCAGCCCGTACACCAGGGACAGCAGTCCGCCGGTCACGGTCGCGGCGCCCGGGACGTCGAGGCGGGGGCGGTCGGCCGGGCGGCTCTCCTTGAGGACGGACGGTGCGACGGCGAGTACGGCGGCGGCCACGGGGACGTTGACCAGGAACGCCCAGCGCCAGGAGAGCAGGTCGGTCAGTACGCCGCCCAGCACCGCTCCCGCCGTGAAACCGGCCGACATCAGCGCGCCGTTGAGGCCGAGGGCGCGCTCGCGGAGCGGGCCCTCGGGGAAGGACGTCGTGAGCAGCGACAGCCCGGCGGGGGTGACGGCCGCCGTGGCCAGACCCTGCGCGACGCGGGCCGTGAGCAGCAGCCACGGCTCGGTGGCCAGCCCGCCCGCGAGGGACGACAGGCCCAGCACGGTGAGGCCCAGCAGGAACAGCCGCCGTCTGCCGAAGAGGTCGGCGATGCGGCCGAAGAGGAGGGTGAAGCCGGCGGCCGCGAGCGCGAACGCGGTGGCGATCCACTGGAGGGCGGCCAGGGAGAAGCCGAGGCCGGAGCCGATGACGGGGAGGGCGACGTTGAGGATGGAGAAGTCGACGGCGAGCATGAACTGGGCCACCAGCAGCACGACGAGGGTGATGCGGTGGCGGGGGGTCATGTGGTGTCCGGTGTGTGTCCGGGGCTCTGGCTGGGTCATGCCCTCGACAGTGCGCCCGGCTGCGGGGCGGGCCCAGCCACCTGGTTTTCCTACCACTGGCAGGGTCAGGCTGCGCACCCCGGAAGGGCGCACACTGGAGGGCATGACCGCACTCGGAGAGTTCCTGCGCAGCCGCCGCGCCGCACTGCGGCCCGCCGACGCGGGGCTGGTGTCGTACGGGTCGCGGCGCCGCGTTCCCGGGCTGAGGCGCGAGGAGCTGGCGCAGCTCGCGGGGGTCAGCGTGGCGTATCTGACGCGGCTGGAGCAGGGGCAGGCGAAGGGGGCGTCGGACGCGGTGCTCGACGCGCTCGCGCGGGCGCTGCGGCTGACGTCCGACGAGCACAAGCACCTGCGCAACCTCGCCCGGCCGCCGGCCGCCGCGGCGAAGCGCACGCCCTCGCGGCCCGCGCGGCTGCGTCCCGCCGCGCGCCAGCTGCTCGACGCGATGGGCGGTGTCCCTGCCGTCGTCATCGACCGCCGCTGGGACGTGCTGGCCTGGAACCCGCTCGGCCACGCGCTGCTCGCGGGCCACGTCGACGCCGCGTCCCCGGACCGCCCGGCGGACCGCCCCAACCTGCAGCGCCTCCTCTTCCTCGACCCCCACACCCGCGACCTGTACCCGCGGTGGGAGACGGAGGCCCGCCAGGCGGTGGCGGCCCTGCGCCTGGCGGCGGGCGAGCTGGCGGAGGACGCGCGGCTGGCGGCGCTGGTCGGCGAACTCACGATGGGCAGCGCGGAGTTCGCGGCGCTGTGGGCCCGCCACCCGGTACGGGACTGCACGTCGGGCGTGAAGGCGTTCCACCATCCGGTGGTCGGGGAGTTCGAGCTGTCCTTCGAGACGCTCACCCTGCCGGAGGGGCATCGCGTGCTGGCGTACAGCGCGGAGCGGGGGTCGGGCGCGGAGGCGGCGCTGCGGTTGCTTGCGTGAGGTCGGCGGGGCGGGGGGGTGGGGTGGGTGTTGGGCGTTGGGCGTTCGGTGGCTGGCGTTCGGTGGCCGGGGTAGGGGTGTTCGTGGCCGGTTGTCGCTTCCGGATCGAAGTGATTCTGCGGCCCCAAGGGGCCTTGCCGGGCGGAGCGGGAGGGGACGGCGCCATGGCGCCGCCCAGTGGTCGGCTCCGCTGGCGCGGCGCCG
>NZ_JBFAXR010000101.1:0-33381 GCF_040680895.1 Streptomyces sp. NPDC051940
GCGCCCGAGCCGCCGTTGCGCCCCCGCGAGGAGATGCGCGGGCACGAGGTCGCGGCCGGCGGCGTGGTCCCCGCGACGGAGACGCGCAGATCCGCCCCCGACGTCCCGACGGAACACACCCGCACCCCCGCCGACGCGACCTCGTCGGCCAGCACCCCGCCCACCGGCAGCGGCGCGTCGTCGGTGGTCGCGGTGGCGGGCGTCGCGTCGACCAGGCGGTTGTGGACCGTCGAGCCGGAGCTGACGATGCGGACGATCACCCCGTTGACGAGCGGATCCCCGGCGGCGTAGTCGTCGTAGGGCGGTGTCGCCCGCCGGTACTCCAGGGACAGATAGCTGCCGTCACCACGCGGGATCCGGTACTCCTGTACGCCGGACTCCCCGAGCACGCCGAGCTGGTACGCGCCGCTCGCCGAGAGCTTGGGGACCTGGGCGTCGGGGATCCATCCGGCGAACTGGCGGTAGTCCACGGGGTAGAGGTGCATCCCGCCGCCGCCCATGGTGTCGGTGGGGTCGTCGCCCCCGGCCACCGTGCAGGAGGCGCCGACCAGCACCGTGCTCCCCGAGACCGGACAGGACTTGAGCGTGTCGGAGTGGGTGAAGCCGAGGTTGTGGCCGAACTCGTGGGTCCACATCCAGGTCTTGTAGCCCACACCGTTGGACAGGATCCAGTTCCCCGGCATCGACGCCAGCCCCTCCCAGGCGCACGCCGAGGTCCGGGAGATGTCGACGAGGAGGTAGTCGTACGAGGCCGGGTCGACGCCCCGCGCCTGCGCCGCGGCCGTCGCGGCGGCGCGGATGGCCGTCGAGTCGCATCCGGTCGGCCGGGCGCCGAGGTCGACGCCGGTCAGCATGTCGCCCGTGAGGTCGAGCTGCCCGCCGGAGACCTCCTGCAGATACGAGCGCAGGGACGGATAGCCGCTGCCGAGCACCGCCTGCTCGACGGCGGCCGGGTCGGCGGGCGCGGCGTCGTTCCAGTGGGTCGCCATCACCAGCGCCCGCTTCTGGCCGGTGACGGACCGGACCGGCCAGGCGGCGGCGAACGCGTCGTCGTCCCAGAGCCGCATGGACGCGAGATCCCCCGTGCCGCCCTGCGCGGCGCAGGCGCCGACCTGGACGGTGTCGGCGCCGGAGACGGTGCGCAGGCAGGTGCCGAGGCCGGCGTCCGCCCGGTACTTGTTCTGCAGCTGTACCCGGCCGGCGCCCTGGTCGACGACCCGCCACAGGCGCATGGAGGTGTAGTCGGACGCGCCTCCCTGGCCGGCGCAGTCGCCGACCTGGACCGTGTCGGAGCCGGAGAGGGTGCGCAGGCAGGTGCCGAGGCCCGCGTCCGCCCGGTACTTGTTCTGCAGCAGGACGTAGCCGTTGCCCTGGTCCACGGCCTGCCACAGGCGCATCGACGTGTAGTCGGTGGCCCCTCCCTGCGCCGTGCAGGCGCCGACCTGTACGGCCGTACTGCCGCTGAAGGTGCGCAGGCAGTCGCCGAGCGACGCCTCCTCGCGGTACTGGTTGCCGACGAGGGTGTAACCCACCGCCGCCGCACCGGCGTCGGGCGCCGCGGCCCGTGCCGGACCGGCGGGTGGTACGGACAGGGCGGCGAGGGCGGCCAGGAGTGCCGCTGCCATGACCGCCGCGCGCACCCGGAGCGGGTGCGGAGCGAACCGCTTCATCTCTCCTCCACTGGCGTTCGGTTGGCCTTGCAGAGTGAGCACGGCCGCGCCGCCGCCCCCGCGCGGAGCCGGAGCGGTGACCGACCGCCAGCCAGAATGTAAGCGGTTGCTATGTCGGGGCAAGTGGTTGGACGGAACTTTTCTGTCGCCTCTGTTCACGTGGTACGGAGGTGAGGTGCCGCGATGGTAAGCGCTCCCACTGATTCGGCCGCGGTGGTGCGGGCCGTGCCGTACGGGTCAGCCTGGGAGGCGCCGTTCGCGGACCCGATCTAAGGTGCCGGTAACGGCAGGCCGGGCGCGCGTTCCCGGACGCCGAAGGCGACGTCCGTACGACGGGACCCCGACGGGGCCGTCCGGTACGGCGAAGGGAGATGGCCGCGATGAGCGACGCGGACAAGGTGACCGTCGGCCTCACCTCCTGCTCGGCGCAGGACGCGGACGCGGTCTTCCGCGCCCTGGGCTCCGTCTTCGCGTCCGACTGGCTGCCGGGCGAACCCCCCGAGAGCGCGTCCGGCGGCCACCCGGTGTGGACCGCCACCTTCGACACGGCCCGGTCGCGCGGCGCCGTCGAGGCGCCCGTGCTCGCGGAACCCGTGACCGCGAGCCTGCAGGGCGGCTACCACGCCGTGGATCTCGTACGGGACGAACTGGCGGGCGCGTTCGCCCTCAGCGGCGAGTCCGGTGTCCCCGGCGACCAGGAGAAGGACGTACGGCTGCACCTGGCGAACCGCCAGTCGTAGCCCTCAGCCCCGGGGCTCGCGGTCGCGGAAGCGGTGCAGGACGTCGTACGGGTACGGCAGGGGGCGCGCGCTCGCCTCGTCGAGGCGCCGCTGCTGGTCGTCCGTCAGGTCCCAGCCCACCGCGCCGAGGTTGTCGGTGAGCTGCTCGACGGTCTTCGCGCCGATGATCGGCGCGGTCACGCCCGGCTTGCGGAGCATCCAGCGCAGGGCCGCCTGGGCCGGGGTGCGGCCGGCCTCCGCGGCGACGGCGACGAGGGTGTCGACGACGCGCCAGGTCTGCTCGTTGTCCCGGTCCCGCCACGTCTCGCGGCCCTGGTCCTGCTGGAAGCCCTGCTCGCGCGAACCGGTCGGGGCGGCGGTCATGCCGCGGCGGTACTTGCCGGTCAGCCAGCCGCCCTGCAGCGGGCTCCACGGGATCACGCCCACACCCTCCGCGGCGCTGAGCGGCAGCAGCTCCCACTCCGCCTCGCGGGCCAGCAGGTTGTACAGCGGCTGCAGGCAGACGTACGGCTCCCAGCCGCGCGACCGGGCGAGGTCGAGGGACTTCTGCAGCTGGGCGGCGGAGACGTTGCTCGCGCCGAGGTAGCGGACCTTGCCCGCCCGTACGAGCGTGTCCAGCGTGGCGAGGGTCTCCTCCAGCGGAGTCGTCGCGTCCCACACATGGGTCTGGTAGAGGTCGACGTAGTCCGTGCCGAGCCGGCGCAGGCTCGCCTCCACCGCCGAGACGATGTGCTTGCGGCTCAGCCCGCCCGCGTTCGGGGCCTCGCCCATGGTGCCGAACACCTTGGTCGCGATCACCAGGTCGTCGCGCCGCCGGCCCTTCAGCCAGCGCCCGAGGATCTCCTCCGAGACGCCCTTGCCGTACACGTCGGCCGTGTCGATGAACGTGCCGCCGGCCTCGGTGAAGGCGTCCAGCATCGCGTGCGAGGCGGTCTCGTCCGCACCGCTGCCGAACATCATGGTGCCGAAGCACAGTTCGCTGACGCGCAGTCCGGTGCCGCCCAGGAAACGCTGCTCCATCGTCTTCTCCGTCCGTTCGGTGACAGCCGGGGGCAACGCTAGGAGTTGGAGTCCACTCCAGGTCAAGTCGTCACTGCTGCCCCGCGGGCTCCATCTCCACCGCCGCGATCAGCGTCCGCGCGCACAGGTCGCGGACCTGTTCGCGGCTGACGGCGGAGCGCTCCAGCCAGTCCAGACAGACGGTGATGACGAACATCAGCCAGCCGCGGGCGGCGATCCGCACCGCCTCGTCGGGCTCGCGGACGGTGGCCACGGCGTCGACGATGCGCTGCTGCTGGACGGCGAGGCTCTCCTCGAAGACCGCGCGGATCCCCTCGTCCACGGAGACGGCGGCGCGGTGCATGACGAGGTAGCCGGTGCGGTGGGCCTGCACGTACTCCAGATACGCGTCGAGGCCGGCGACGAGCTGCTCGCGTACGCCGAGGGACGGATCGGGCTCGGTCAGCCGCAGGATGCGTTCGCTCTCCGCGCGGACGACGGCCGCGAAGAAGTCCCGTTTGGTGGGGAAGTAGTGGTACAGCAGCCCGCGCGAGACCTCGGCCAGCTCGGCGACCTCCTCGATCCACACCTCGTCGTACGGCCGCTCGGCGAACAGCCCGGCGCCGATGGCGAGCAGCTGCTCGCGGCGTCTCTCGCTGGTCAGTCGGGTGCGGCGCACGGACACCACGGTACCGATATCCGGGTGCCCCGCACCGCCCCGGTCTGCGAGGCTGCGCGAATCCCCGCGCCTCGTGGAGGGCCCTTGCCCGGTGACCGGCGCCCGCTCGCCGCAGTCCTCGCCGCCAACGCCGTCTCGATCACGGGCAGTTCGCTGACGCAGCTGGCGGTGCCGCTGTTCGTGCTGCACAGCACGGGCAGCGCGGGGCGGGCGGGGGTGGTCGCGCTGTGCACGCTGCTGCCGGTGGTGCTGGTGGCCCTGGTCGGCGGCCCGGTGATCGACCGGGTCGGGCGGCTGCGCGTGGGTGTCGCCTCGGACCTGGTCTGCGCGCTGGCCGTCGCGGCGGTCCCGGTGCTGCACGCGGCCGGGCACCTGCGGTTCTGGCTGCTGTGCGCGCTGATGGCGGTCACGGGCCTGTGCCACGCCCCGGGCGAGACGGCCCGGGACGTCCTGCTGCCCACCCTCGCGGGCCGGGCGGGGATGCCGCTGGTCCGTGCGGCCGGTCTGTACGACGGGGCCGCGCGGTGCGCGGGGCTGACCGGGGCGGCCCTGGGCGGCGTGCTGATCGCGGTCCTCGGCGCCCCGTACGCGCTGCTGCTCGACGCGGCGACCTTCCTCGTGTCGGCGCTGCTCCTGGCCGTCGGGCTGCGCGGCGTACCCGAGGCCCGCCCCTGTACGAAGGCGGCGGAGACGCACGGCTACCGGCGCGAACTGGCCGAGGGGTACCGCTTCGTCGCCGCCACGCCGCTGCTGCTCGGGGTGTGCCTGATGACGCTCGTGACACGCGGCCTCGACCAGGGCTGGAGCGCCGTCCTCCTCCCGGTGCACGCGCAGGACGCGCTGGGCGGCGCGGTCGACCTCGGGGTGCTGGAGGCGTCCTTCGGCGCGGGGGCGCTCGTGGGCGCGCTGGCGTACGGGGCCGTCGGCGGGCGCTTCAGGCGGTGGCCGGTGTTCACCGTGGCGCTCCTGGTCGTCGGCCTGCCGCGCTTCGTCGTGGCCGCCGGTACGGACACGGTCGCGCCGCTCGCGGTGATGATGGCCGTCGAGGGACTGGCCTGCGGGGTGCTCAACCCCATCCTGGCCACCGTGCTGTACGAGACGGTGCCCGAGGCGCTGCGCAGTCGCGTCGTGTGCGCGACGACCGCGGCGTTCCTCACGGTCACGCCGCTGGGCGGTCTGGCGGCGGGGCTGCTCGTCGACGGGGTGGGGCTGTCCACCGCGCTGCTTCTGACCGGCGGTGGCTATCTTCTCGCCACCCTGTGCCCGGTTGTCTTCCCCGTCTGGCGGCAGCTCGACGGCGTCAGTGCTCGTGTGCCACGTGCAGCGGCGTCCCCGCGAGGCGTGCGGCGCGGAGGGCGGTGAAGGTGGGGCACGCCTCGAGGTCGTCGTGTGGGCAGGCCAGTGTGTGCGCGATCGCCGTGCGGGCCGCCTGGGCCCGGGCGATCCGGGCGTCGAGTTCGGCGAGCTTGCGGTGGTGGAGGTCGCGCCACGCGGCGGGATCGGCCGTGCGGGCGGCGATGAGCGTCCTGATGTCGCGCAGCGAGAAGCCGGCGTCCTGGAGAAGCAGGATGAGGCCGACGAGCCTCACCGCCGCGGGCGGGTAGCGGCGTTGGCCGGAGACCCGGGCCGGGGCCGGGACGAGCCCGAGGTCCTCCCAGTAGCGCAGGGCCGACGTGGCGACCCCGGTGGTCCGGGCCAGGTCGCCGATCGTCAGCTGCCCCGCGGGCTGGTGGCCGGCCATGTTGACTTCAAGCGTACTTGAAGTCCTTCGATGGCCGGCATGACAGCACACCCCTCGTTCAAGCAGCGCCTCATCCGCCGCGGCGTACGGCAGTTCGGCCACCCGCGCGGCCTGCCCGGGCGGCTGGCCGGCTGGGTCATGGGCCACCGTCCCTCCAACGTGCGGCGCAACCGGTGGGCGGTGGCCCTCCTCGACGTACAGCCGGCGGACCGGGTCCTCGAGGTCGGCTTCGGTCCCGGCGTGGCGATCGCCGAGCTGGCCCGCCGCGCCACCGCGGGGCGCGTGTACGGCGTCGACCACTCCGCCGTCATGGCCCGGCAGGCGCGCCGGCGCAACGCCGCGGCGGTCCGCGCCGGCCGGGTCACCCTGGTCCACACGTCCGTCGACCGGCTGCCCGGCCTCGGCGCGCCGCTCGACGCCGTGCTTGCCGTCAACTCGCTCGGCTTCTGGACCGATCAGGGCCAGCGGCTCGCCGCGCTGCGCGCCCTGCTGCGCCCCGGCGGCCGCATCGCGCTCGTCAGCCAGCCGCGCGCGCCCGGTGCCGACGCCGCGACCACCGCCCGCGCGGGCCGCGACCTCGCCGAGCGGCTCACCGAGGCCGGTTTCGCGGACATCCGCGTCGAGACCCTCCCGCTGGACCCGCCGGTCGTCTGCGTTCTCGCCGTCAGGCCGGCCTGAGCGGCCCTCGCCGTGCACGCTACTTGACGTGAGTTCAATAGCGGCGCGATCCTGAGGTTGTTAGAAGCGAAGTCAATAACGGCGACCGGGGAGAACTGCCGTGCAGACCAAGGGAATCCCGCATCCGCCCCGACGGATCCCGCTGCTGGGGGATCTGCTCACGGGGAACCCGACCCATCCCGTGCAGGACTCGCTGCGGCTGGCCGGGCAGCTCGGGCCCATCTTCGTACGGAAGTTCCTGAGCCGCGAGATCCTCCTCGTGAGCGGCGCGGACCTGGTCGCGGACCTCTCCGACGAGTCCCGTTTCGCCAAGCACGTCGGCCTCGGCATCGAGAACCTGCGGCGCCTCGGCGGCGACGGGCTCTTCACGGCGTACAACTCCGAGCCCAACTGGCAGCTCGCGCACGACATCCTGCTCCCGGCGTTCGGGCGCGGCGCCATGCAGTCGTACCACCCCGTCATGCTGGACGTGGCCCGCGAGCTGACCGCCGACTGGGACCGCCGCGCCGCGGACGGCGCGGCGGTGGACGTGGCCGCCGACATGACCAAGCTGACGCTGGAGACCATCGGGCGGACCGGGTTCGGGTACGGCTTCCAGTCCTTCGAGCGGGACCGCCCGCACCCGTTCGTCGCGGCCATGGTCTCCGCCCTGCGCCACGCGCAGCTGCGGAGCTTCCGGCTGCCCGTGGTGAGCGCCCTGCTCGGCGCGCGCGGCGCCGACCGCCGCAACGAGGGGCAGCTGGCCCTGATGAACGAGCTGGTGGACGACGTGATCCGACGGCGCCGCGAGTCGGGGGAGGACGGCGACGACCTGCTCGGCCGGATGCTCGGCGAGCGGCACCCCGACACGGGCGAGCGGCTCGACGACGTGAACATCCGGCACCAGGTGATCACCTTCCTGGTCGCCGGCCACGAGACGACGTCGGGCGCGCTGTCCTTCGCGCTGTACTACCTCGCCCGGCACCCGGAGGTCATGGCGAAGGCCCGAGCAGAGGTGGACGCCGCCTGGGGCGACGCCGCCGATCCCCGGCCCGCGTACCAGGAGATCGCCAAACTGCGGTACGTACGCCGCGTCCTGGACGAGTCGCTGCGGCTGTGGCCCACCGCCCCCGCGTACGCCCGGTCGGCCCGCGCGGACACCGTGCTGGGCGGGCGCTATCCCATGGCGGCCGGTGACTGGGCGTTCGTCCTCATCCCCGGCCTGCACCGCGACCCCGCCGTCTGGGGCCCGGACCCGGAGGCGTTCGACCCCGACCGGTTCGCACCCGGGCGGGTGCGGGAACGGCCCGCGCACAGCTACAAGCCGTTCGGCACCGGGGAGCGGGCCTGCATCGGGCGGCAGTTCGCCATCCACGAGGCGACGCTCGTACTGGCGCTGCTGCTGCACCGGTACGAGCTGATCCCCGACCCGGACTACGAGCTGCGGATCACCGAACTGCTCACCCTGAAGCCGGAGGGTTTCACACTGCGCGTCCGCCGCCGTACGCCCGAGCCGGCGGCCGCGCTCCCCGCCCCGGTGCAGGGCGAGGAGCCAGCGGCCGGCTGCCCGTACGCGGAGGGTGTCAGCGGCCGCTGAGCGAGCGGCGGTGCACCGGGAAGTCGAAGAACGTGTCGGGGAACAGCTCCGGCTTGTGTGTGAAGTGCCACCACTCGTACTCGTAGTTGACGAACCCGACGCTCTCCAGGGTCTCCTTCAGCAGCAGCCGGTTCGCCCGCTGCTCGCCCTGGATGCGCGGGTCGAGCGTGTGGGACAGGGTGTCGAAGCAGTCGTAACCCGTGCCCATGTCGATCGAGTTGTCCGGGAAGCGCTCCGCCTGCGGCGCGTAGCACGGGACGAGCGGCTCGCCCGGCTCGTACGGGCGGGTGGCGGTGGCGGGCAGCTTCACCAGCGTGAGATCCAGGGTGCTGCCGCGGCTGTGTCCGGAGCGCTCGGCGATGTAGCCGTCCTCGAAGAGGCGGCTCTTGTCGACGTCCGGATAGAACTCGCCCTTCATCCGGTCGTCGTCGAGGTCCTTCGCCCAGGCGACGAAGTGGTCGACGGCGCGCTGCGGGCGGTAGCAGTCGTAGACCTTGAGCGAGTAGCCGAGCGGGCGGAGCTTCTGCTGGGCCTGGTGCAGCGCCTGCGCGGCGGGCGCGGTCAGGATGCACAGCGGCTGGCGGTAGCCGTCGATCGGGTCGCCGATGAAGTTGTGCTCGGTGAGGTAGCGGATGTCGTGGAGGATCGTCGGGTCGACGTCGCTCAGCGCGACGAACTGCGGCGGGGCCTTCGGCTCGGCCTTGGCCGTGGCGGCGGGCGCCGTGGCGGCCCCCGCCGTGAGCGTGGCGGCGAGCAGGGCGAGGGCGGTGAGAGCGCGGGGCAGTCTTGGCATGAGTCACTCATGTATCAGGAGTCCCGCCCGGCGCGGAAGATCCTTGGCGTAACGGCGTGTTACGTGTGGCCCGTTCGGCCATGGCGCCGCCCGGCGGACGCCCCGCACACTGGGCTTCTCGGACGCCGGACGGGGGGAGTGCGCAGTGCCGTTACGCCGCAGGATCTTCGGGCGACGGAGCCCGCGGGAGGACGAGCCCGCCGTGTCGGAGTCGGAGCGGCTGCTGTTCGGCGGCCCGCTGCGGTACGAGGCGGGGTGGGGGGCCCACGAGGGCAAGGCGTACGAGCTGGGGCTGGCCGGCATCGTCCGGGCGCTGCCCGGCCTGCTGGGCACCAGCGTACGGCTCGCCCGGCAGGCCGACCGCACCGCCACCCGAGCCGTCATCCTCTCCGAGCTCGGCCGCGGCGTCACCGCCGCGCTCGGCCTGCTGGCCGTCAACAGCGTGCTCGCCCGGCTGCTGGCCGGCGGCGACGTACCGGACCGGCTGCGCGCCGCCGTCCCCGCCCTGGTCGCCGTCGCCGCGGCGGCCGTCGCGGGCACGCTGCTGCGGGCCGTCTCGACGTACGGCACCGGGCGGCTGGAGCCCAAGGTGGAGCGCGTCGGCACGGAGATGTACCTGCGGCACGCCAGCCGGGTGGAGCTGGCCGCCATCGAGGACGACGCGTTCCACAAGCTGCTGGACTCCGCGCAGTACGGCGCCGCCTCCGCCCGCCGTATGGTCAGGACCGGCACCCGGGTGATCACCTCCGCGCTCTCGCTGGCGGCGGCGGCCGGCGTGCTCACCGTGCTGCACCCGGTGCTGCTGCCGCTGCTGGTCACCATGACGCTGCCCGGCGCGTGGAGTTCGCTGACCATCGCCCGGCGGCGCTACCACTCCTTCCACACCTGGATCCAGCACGTACGGGCCGCCCACATGCTCTCCGGCACCCTCACGGACGCCGAGGCGGCCCCCGAGATCCGCGTGCACGACGTGGGGCCCTTCCTGCTCCACCACTACCGGGGCATGTCGGAGACCGCGGAGCTGGAGCAGACCCGGCTGGCCCGCCTCGCCGCCCGCACCCAGCTGATCGCCGCCTGCTGGACGGCGCTCGCGACCCTCGTCACGTACGCCACCCTCGGCGCGCTGCTGTGGGGCGGGGCGATGGCGCTGTCCGTGGCCGGTACGGCGGTCATCGCGATCCGCAGCGGCGCCGGGAGCCTCGACACGCTGCTGATGGAGCTCAACTCCCTGAACGAGGACTCCCTGTTCGTCGCCGACCTGGTGCGGATGTGCCAGGAGGCGGAGGAGTGGGCGGTCCCCGAGGGCGGCGTGCCGCTCACCGCCGTACCGGAGGAGATCCGCTTCGAGAACGTCACCTTCACCTACCCCGGCACCGACAACCAGCCCGCCCTGAACGACGTCACCCTCACCATTCCCACCGGCGGGATCGTCGCGCTCGTCGGGGAGAACGGCTCCGGCAAGACGACCCTGGTGAAGCTGCTCGCCGGGCTCTATCTGCCGCAGCGCGGCCGGGTGCTGTGGGGCGAGGTGGACCTGGCGGAGGCCGACCGGCGCGGCCTCGCCTCGCGGGTCGCGATGGTGGCACAGGACTTCTACCGGTGGCTGTTCACCGCCCGGGTGAACATCGCGATCGGCCGCCCCGACGCCGACCTGGACGAGGAGCGGCTGACGGCCGCCGCCGCGTACTCCGGCGCCGACGTCGTGATCGAGGAGCTGCCGCGCGGCTGGGGCACCCTGCTGGCCCGCGGCTTCCACGGCGGGCACCAGCTCTCCGGCGGGGAGTGGCAGCGCATCGGCATCGCCCGCGCCCGCTACCGGCAGGCCGACGTGCTGATCGTCGACGAGCCGACCGCCGCCCTCGACGCCCGGGCGGAGCTGGCGGTCTTCGAACAGATCCGGGCGCTCGCGGCGACCGGCCAGACGGTGGTGCTGATCACCCACCGGCTGGCCTCGGTGCGCCACGCCGACCTGGTGCACGTCCTGCACCAGGGGCGGCTGGTGGAGAGCGGCACGCCCGCCGGACTCCTCGCGTCCGGCGGGCTGTACGCCACGATGTACGGGCTGCAGGCGGCTCAGTTCGAACCGGTCACGACGTCGGAGACGTGAGGTCGTACAGGGTCGTCCCGTCCACGGTCACCTTCTCGAAGGTGGCCTGGACCCAGCTGCTGATCTCGCTGCCGGTGGAGCTGCCGCCCATGCCGCCTCCGCCGCCCATGCCGCCTCCGCCGCCCGTGCCGCCGTTGTCGATGAAGTAGTGGATGTCGCCCTGCTCCACGTACTTCTTGAACTGGGCGAGCGTGGGGGAGGGGTCGCTGCCGTTGAAGCCGCCGATCGCCATCACCGGGTCGCCGGTGGCCAGCTGGTAGCTGGCGGCGTTCTGCGAGCCGATCGAGGCGGCGGCCCAGCGGTAGTCGCCGGAGCCCAGCTTGTCGGCGAGTTCGTCGCTGACGTCCTGGCCGTTGAGCAGACCGCCCATACCGCCGCCACCGCCGCCCTCGCCCGGACCGCCCATGGCGCCGGGGCCGTTGCCGCCCTGCTGACCGGGCTGCCCGCCGGTGGGCGCACCGCCGGGCGCGGTGCCGCCGGGGCCGCCCTGCGGCTGACCCGTCTGGCCGCCCTGTCCGGCCTGGCCCTGGGGGCCGCCGAAGCCGCCCTGACCCTGCTGTCCGCCGGCCCCGCCCGGCAAGCCCTCGCCCAGCTGACCCTGCGGCATGCGCATCCCGCCGCCGCCCGGACCGCCGCGCCCGCCGGCGGACGCCGGACCGGCGGTGACGATCGACCCCGAGTGCCCGGTGCCCACCGTCTGCAGGGTGAACGCGAGCGGCCCGGCGAGCCCCGCCGCCAGACCCAGTCCGGCGGCGACCAGCGCCACCGTCCGCCCCAGCCGCGCAGCGGCCAGCAGGCCGGCGGCCGCGGCGAGACCGGCCACCAGCACCGCGTACCGCAGCCACGGGTGCCACTCCGGCGAGCGGCCCAGCAGCGTGTACGCCCACAGCGCGGTCACCGCGACGGTCGCCGCCAGGGTGCCGAGCGCCGGCCAGCTCCGCTGCCGCCACAGCAGCACCGAGCCCATGCCGACCAGGGCGGCGACGTACGGGGCGAGGGCGACCGTGTAGTACTCGTGGAAGATGCCGGCCATGAAGGAGAACACCGCCGCCGTCATCAGCAGGCTGCCGCCCCACACCAGGAACGACGAGCGCTCGATGTCCGTGCGCGCCGCCCGGCGGGTCACGACCAGGCCCGCGGCGAGGAGGATCAGCGCGGCCGGCAGCAGCCAGGAGATCTGGCCGCCGATCGAGTCGTTGAACATCCGCCCGATGCCGGTCTCACCCCACTGACCGCCACCGCCGCCCATACCGCCCCCGCCGCCGCCGACGGAGCCGGTCTCCTCGCCGTTGATACGGCCGAGGCCGTTGTAGCCGAACGTCAGCTCCAGGAAGGAGTTGTTCTGCGAACCGCCGATGTACGGGCGCGAGGACGCCGGCCACAGCTCGACGATCGCCACCCACCAGCCGCCCGCGGCGACCATCGCCAGGCCCGACAGCGCCAGCTGGCCGAACCGGCGCCGCAGCGCCACCGGCGCGCACACGGCGTACACGACCGCCAGCGGCGGCAGGATCAGGAACGCCTGCAGGGTCTTGGCCAGGAAGGCGAAGCCCACCGCGACGCCCGCCCACACCAGCCACTTCGTCCGCCCGGCCTCCAGCGCCCGCAGCACGCACGCCACGGCGACCGTCAGCAGCAGGGCGAGCAGCGCGTCGGGGTTGTTGAAGCGGAACATCAGCGCCGCGACGGGCGTCAGCGCCAGCGCCGCGCCGGAGATGAGCCCGGCCGCGGTGCCGAAGCGGCGGGCGACCGACCGGTACAGCACGGCGACCGTCGCCACGCCCATCAGGACCTGCGGGGCCAGGATCTGCCACGAGCCGAGGCCGAAGAGCCGTACGGACAGGGCCATCGGCCACAGCGAGGCCGGGGGCTTGTCGACGGTGATGGCGTTCCCGGCGTCCAGGGAGCCGAAGAAGAACGCCTTCCAGGAGACGCTGCCGGCCTGGACGGCGGCGGAGTAGAAGGAGTTGGCGTAGCCGGACTTGCCCAGACCCCAGAAGTAGAGCGCGGCCGTCGCGGCCAGCAGCAGCCAGAACGCGAGCCGGCTCTGCCGCGGCGCGCGGTGCGACGGCGAGGGCGGCGGCGCGGGCGCCGCGGCCGGAACGGTCAGGGTGGTGGCGGTCATCGTGAGGTCCTGAGGTCGGAGTCGGTCGGGGCGGCGTCGCCCGCGAAGGGGTCGGCCGGGACGGTGCTGTTCGGGGAAGCGCCGTTCGGGGAGGCGCCGTCCGCACCGGAGCCGCCCGAGGAGGCGAACACCCAGCCGCGCAGCAGCAGGAAGCGCAGCAGGGTGGCCGCGAGGTTCGCGGCGATGAGGACGGCGAGTTCGGTGCGGTGCGAGGCGGCGCCGCCCGCCGCGTCCAGGGCGGCCAGCGAGCCGCTGGTCAGCGCCAGCCCGATGGCGAACACCACCAGGCCCTGGGCCTGCTGGCGCGCCGCCCGGCGCCGCCCGCGCACGCCGAAGGTGAAGCGGCGGTTCGCGGCGGTGTTGGCGAGCGCGGTGAGCAGCAGCGCCAGCACGTTCGCCGTCTGGGCGCCGATCCCGGGCCGCAGCAGCGAGTACAGGCCCAGATAGGCGAGCGTGGACAGCGCCCCCACGGTGCAGAAGCCGAGCAGCTGCCGGGCCAGCCCCCGCGGCACTCCCGGCACGCCCAGGTCCCGCGGGTCGTCGCCGAAGGGCCGCCGCAGCCGGTCCAGCGGCAGCGTCCCCGACCCGAGCGCCCGCCCGACGCGCCAGACGCCCTTGAGGTCGTCGACGGCCGTGCGCACGATGTCGACCCGGCTGTCCGGGTCGTCGACCCAGTCGACCGGCACCTCGTGGATACGCAGCCCGGCCCGCTCGGCGAGCACCAGCAGCTCCGTGTCGAAGAACCAGCCGGTGTCCTCCACCAGCGGCAGCAGCCGCTCGGCCACGTCCCGGCGGATCGCCTTGAACCCGCACTGGGCGTCGCTGAAGCGCGTCTGCAGCCCGCCGCGCAGCAGCAGGTTGTACGCCCGGGAGATGAACTCCCGCTTCGGTCCGCGCACCACGCGCGAGCTGCCCGCCAGCCGCGAGCCGATCGCGAGGTCGGAGTGCCCGGAGATCAGCGGGGCGACCAGGGGCAGCAGCGCCTTCAGATCCGTCGACAGGTCGACGTCCATGTACGCCAGCACGGGCGCCTCGGACGCCGACCACACGGTCCGAAGGGCCCGCCCCCGGCCCTTCTCCTCCAGCCGGTACACCGCCACGTCGGGCAGCTCGTGGGCCAGCCCGTAGGCGATGACGGGGGTGGAGTCGGTGCTCGCGTTGTCGGCGATGGTGATCCGGAAGCGGTACGGGAAGGTGGCGTGCAGATACGCGTGCAGCCGCCGGACACAGGGGTCGAGGTCGTGCTGTTCGTTGTAGACGGGGATGACGACGTCGAGCACCACGCCCTCGGTGGCGAGATGCCCGCGGGCCGGCAGCGCGCTGTCGGTGGGGATCAGTGGTTGGCTCATGACACAGACCCTGGTCAAGGGGCCTGTCAGGACGATGTGCCAAACCTGTGGGCGGTCTGTGAGTACGGCGGCCGCCCCGCGGTCCTATGCTGCCGGGACACCCGCGCCCGTAGATCGGAGCCCCCGTGCGCCCCGCACTCCGTGTCCCGCCGCCCACCCCCCGGCTCGCCTTCCGGCCGATGACCCGGGACGACCTGGACGACATGGCCGCCCTGCTGGGCGACCCGGAGGTGATGCGCCACTATCCGCGGCCGAAGACCCGGGAGGAGGCGGCGGACTGGATCGACTGGAACCAGCGGCTCTACCGGCAGGAGGGGTACGGGCTGTGGGTGGTCGTCCTCAGCGACACGGGCGCGTTCGCCGGTGACTGCGGACTCACGCCGCAGGAGATCGAAGGGGTCACCGAGCTCGAGGTGGGCTACCACATCCGGACCGGTCTCCAGGGGAAGGGCTACGCCACCGAGGCGGCGGCCGCCTGCCGGGACCACGCCCGCGACGCGCTCGGCGCCGAGCGGCTCGTCGCGATCATCCGGCCGGACAACACACCGTCCCAGCGCGTCGCCGAGAAGATCGGCCTGCCCTTCGAGCGTGCCGCGGTCTCGCGCTCCGGCCTGCCCGTCCGCGTGCACGCCGCCCGGCTGTAGCGGCTCCCCCCGCGTCCGTCTAGGGTCCCCGTCAGCCCTTCAGCACCGCCCGCAGGTCCCGGGCCGCCTTCTCCAGAAGGACGCGTACCGCGTCGCGCGCCGCCTCGGGCGATCCGGCCCGTACCGCCTGGAGTACCGCGCGGTGCACCGGCACCGGATCGTCCGCGTCCGCCGCGTGGACGACCCGGTCGCGCTCGGCCAGGGGGATCTCGATGAACAGGTCCATGCGGGCGAAGAGTTCGTTGTGCGTGGCCGTGTACAGGGCGCGGTGGAAGGCCAGGTCCGCGGCGGCCGCGCGGGCGGGGTCGCCGGCGGTGTGCGCCCGCGCCATGTCGTCGAGGGCCCGGTCCAGCGCCGCCAGGTCCGCGGGTGTACGGCGGCGGGCGGCGGCCTCCGCGCAGGCCGGCTCCACCGCCGCCCGTACCTCCGCGAGGTCCGCGAAGAGCGCCGCCCGGCGGGCGCCGGCGAACTCCCAGCGCATCACGTCGGCGTCCAGCAGGTTCCACCCGCCCCGCGGGGTGACGAACGTGCCGCGCTTCTGCCGCGCGTCCAGCAGCCCCTTCGCGGCCAGCACCTTCAGCGCCTCGCGCAGCGCGGTGAGGCTGACGTCCAGCTCCCGGCCGAGGCCTGCGATGTCGAGGGTCGCCCCCTCCGCCAGCTCGCCGGAGACGATCCTCGTACCGAGGATCTCGACCGTCCTGCCGTGCACTCCCCGACCCCGGTACGCCGCCATTGCCGCCTCCTGAGCCCGGCCCCCCGGCCGGCGCATGTGTGCGTGAGGGCTTGTGGGCCCGCGGGGGTCATCCTAGAGTGCGGCTCCATTAATTCGTAATTAATGGAGCCGCATTTTCCTGGTACCCAGGTACTCTGCTGGGGCCCGTCGAGGGGGCCGCGAGGTGTCGTCGTACTGATCGATGAGCGGACCCGGTCCGAGATCTGACAAGGAGATCTGACAAGGAGGTCAGATGCCCACCCGCAGAGAGGCCCTGGCATGGGGAACGGCCGCGGCGGCCACCCCCTGGCTCGCGGCCTGCGCCGAGTCGCCCGGCGCCGCGCGCATCAGCACGTCGGCCGACCGGAAACCCGGCCAGAAGATCATGCTCGTCTTCTGGACCTGGGTGCCGCTGCAGAAGACGGTCGAGCTGTGGAACAGCAAGAACCCCGACGTCCAGGTCGAGCTGCAGATCGTCCCGGGCGGCACCAACGGCGGCTACCAGAAGATGCACGCCTCCCTGAAGGCCGGCAACCCGCCCGACCTGGCCCAGGTCGAGTACCACGAGCTGCCCTCCTTCATGCTGGTCAACGGCCTCACCGACCTGACCCGCTTCGGCGCCGAGAAGCTCGCCCCCTCCTACGTCGACTGGCAGTGGCAGCAGGGCGTCTTCGGCGGCAGGGTGCGCACCATCCCGCAGGCGTCCGGCCCCCTGGGCTTCTACTACCGCAGGGACCTGTTCGAACGCTGGGACGTGGAGGTCCCGACAACCTGGGAGGCGTTCGAGCAGGCGGCCCGCGACATCCGCAGGCGCGGCGGCGGCGCCCGGATCTGCTCGTTCCCGCCCGCCAACCCCAACTGGTTCGCCGGACTGGTCTGGCAGCGCGGCGCCCGCTGGTTCCGTACCGAGGACGACACCTGGATCGTCGACATCGACGGCGCGGAGTCCCGCGAGGTCGCCGACTACTGGGACCGCCTGGTGCGCGACGACCTGGTGACGCTGATGCCCGAGCTGCAGCCCGGCTGGTACCAGGCCATGCAGACCGGACAGCTCGCGTCCTGGGTGGGCGCCCAGTGGGGCGACGCGCTGCTGCGCAACAACGCGCCCGGCACCTCCGGGAAGTGGAGCGTGACCTCCATGCCCCAGTGGGAGCCCGGCGCGCTGACCGCCGCCAACTGGGGCGGCTCCTCCACCGCGATCCTGCAGGGCACCCGGCACGCCGTCGAGGCCATGGAGTTCGCGCACTGGCTGAACACCGACCCCGAGAGCATCGACCTGCTCATAGCCTCCGGCTACGGCTGGCCCGCCGCGAAGATCGACTACCGGCAGACCGCCCTCGGCAAGCCCGACCCGTTCTTCGGCGGCCAGCGCTACAACGACGTGTTCGCGGAGGCCGACCAGCACATCGACACCAGCTGGAAGTGGTCGCCGACCCACGACCAGTCGCAGGCCCACCTCGCCGACGCGTTCGGCCGGGTCGCCTCCGGCAAGGGCACGTTCGCCGAGGCGCTCGAGGACTGCCAGGACCGCGTGGTGGACGATCTCAAGGCCAAGGGCCTGAAGGTGAGGAGCGCCCGATGACCGTGACCGAGCCCCGCACCCGCATCGAGCCGTCCGGTCCCGCGCCGGGCGCCGGGAAACCCCGCCGCACCGCCCGCCCCGACCGGGCCGCCTGGGTGTTCCTGGCGCCCTTCCTCGCGGTCTTCGCCTTCGTCTTCGTCCTGCCCGTGGGCTACGCGGTCTACCAGAGCATGCTGAAGGTGGACCGGCACGGCCCGCTGGGCCTGGGCGAGCCCACCATCGGCTTCGCCGGGCTGGACAACTACGTCCTGGCCCTCGGCCAGACGGACTTCATCGAGAGCTTCGGCCGCGTCCTGCTCTTCGGCATCGTCCAGGTACCGCTGATGGTGCTGCTGGCGACCGTGCTCGCGTTCCTGCTGGAACAGGTCAAGGACCGCTGGGCGGGCCTGCTGCGCGCCACCTACTTCCTGCCGTACGGCGTGCCCGGCGTCATCGCCACCATCCTGTGGGGCTTCCTGTACGTGCCCGGCGTGAGCCCGGTCAGCGACCTACTGGACTCCGTGGGCCTCGCGCCCGACTTCCTCGGCTACGACAGCGTGCTGTGGTCCATCGCCAACATCGTCGTCTGGCAGTTCGCGGGCTACAACATGCTGATCGTCATCGCCCAGCTGAAGTCCATACCCAACGAGCTGACCGAGGCGGCCCGCATCGACGGCGCCGGACCCTGGCAGATCGCGCTGCGCGTCAAGCTCCCCCTGGTGCGGCCCTCGCTGGTCCTCATCACCGTCTTCTCCATCATCGGCACCCTGCAGCTGTTCGCCGAGCCGCTGGTGCTCAAACCCCTGACCTCGGCGGTGTCGTTCAACTACACCCCGAACCTCAGCGCCTACACCGACGCCTTCGCCAACTCCAACCTCTACCTCGCCGCCGCGAAGTCGGTGATCCTCGCGGTCGTCGCCAGCGCCCTGTCCTTCGGCTTCCTGAGCCTCGTCACCCGTAGGGGAGGGGACGACCGATGACCACCGTGACCGCGCCCGCCGAGACGCCCACGCCCGTGCCCGCGCGGGCTCCGGCCGCCGCGCCGCGCCGGCTGACCCCCGGCCGGATCGTGCTGGTCGCCTCCCTCGCCGTCGCCGCGCTGTACTTCCTGCTGCCGGTGTACTGGCTGGCGATCGCGTCCACCAAGTCCACCGACAAGCTCTACTCCAGCTTCGGCCTGTGGTTCGCCGACCCGCGGTGGTGGTCCAACCTCGGCAACGTCTTCTCCTACGACCACCACGTCTATCTGCGCTGGGCCCTGAACTCCGCGCTGTACGCGGGCGTCGGCTCCGTGCTGGCCACGCTGCTGTCGGCCGCCGCCGGGTTCGCCCTGGCCAAGTACCGCTTCCGCGGCCGGGAGGCGGTGTTCAAGGTCATCCTGGCCGGGGTGCTGCTGCCGTACACCGCGCTGGTGCTGCCGCTGTACCTGATGTTCAGCGAGCTGGGCCTGGTCAACACCTACTGGTCGGTCCTGATCCCCGGTCTGGCCAGCCCCTTCGGCGTCTATCTCTGCCGGATCTACGCCGAGTCGGCCGTCTCCGACAACCTGCTGGAGGCCGCCCGGGTGGACGGGGCGAACGAGGCGCGGATCTTCTTCGGCCTCGTGCTGCGCATCATGTCCCCGGCCCTCGTGACGGTGTTCCTGTTCCAGTTCGTGCACAACTGGAACAACTACTTCCTGCCGCTGGTGATGCTCTCCGACGACCGGAAGTACCCCGTCACCCTGGGCCTGACCACCTGGCAGACCGCCGCCGACCGGGTCCCCGAGCTCACCCAGTACACCATCGGCGGCGCCTTCGTCTCGGTCATCCCGCTGGCCGTGGCGATGCTGGTGCTCCAGCGCTACTGGCGCACCGGGCTCACCGAGGGAAGCGTCAAGGAATAGCGATACGACACAGCGATACGACAAGGAGCCGTGGCACGTTGAGGATCACCCGGGTCGAGACCTTCGCGGTGCCGCCGCGCTGGCTGTTCTGCCGGATCGAGACCGACGACGGTCTCGTCGGCTGGGGCGAGCCGGTCGTCGAGGGACGGGCCGAGACGGTGCGCACCGCCGTGCACGAGCTGGCGGGGCAGTTCCTGCTCGGCGCCGACCCGCTGCGGATCGAGGACCACTGGCAGGTGATGACCAAGGGCTCCTTCTACCGCGGCGGCCCGGTGCTCTCCAGCGCGGTCGCGGGCCTGGACCAGGCGCTGTGGGACCTGGCCGGGAAGTTCTACGGGGCGCCCGTGCACCAGCTGCTCGGCGGGCCGGTGCGGGAGAAGGTCCGGGCGTACTGCTGGGCGGGCGGCGACGAGCCGGCCGAGATCCGCGACCGGGTGGCCGAGGCGGTCGGGGCGGGCTTCACGGCGGTCAAGATGAACGCCTCCGGCCGCACCAGCCGGCTGCCCACCGTGGCCGAGCTGGACGGCCTCGCCGAACGGGCCGCGGCCGCCCGCGACGTGCTCGGCCCGCAGCGCGACTTCGGCATCGACCTGCACGGCCGGTACTCCGTCGCGGGGGCCGTCCGCGCGCTGCGGGTCCTCGAGCCGTACGCGCCGATGTTCGCGGAGGAGCCGGTGCTCCCCGAGTACACCGCCCTGCTGCCGCGCGTCGTCGCGTCCTCGCCCGTGCCGGTCGCCACCGGCGAGCGGCTGTTCAGCCGGACCGACGTGCTGCCCGCCCTCCAGGCCGGGGTGGCGGTGGTGCAGCCGGACCTCTCCCACGCCGGCGGGATCTCCGAGTGCCGCCGCATCGCCTCCCTCGCGGAGACCTTCGACGCGGCGGTCGCCTGGCACTGCCCGCTCGGGCCGCTGGCGCTGGCCGCCAGCCTCCAGCTGGCGCTGTGCACCCCCAACTTCCTGATCCAGGAGCAGTCCATGGGCATCCACTACAACGTGGGCGCCGAGCTGCTGGACTACGTCGCGGACCGCTCGGTCTTCCGCCTCGACGAGGGCTTCTTCGCGCGCCCCACGGCGCCGGGCCTCGGCGTGGAGGTGGACGAGACGGCCGTACGGGCGGCCGACGCGCGGGGGATGGACGCCTGGCACAACCCGGTGTGGCGGCACCCCGACGGCTCGTTCGCGGAGTGGTGACGTGTTCGCGCATCGGTGACCCACGTGACGTGACCGGATCACGCGCCTGACCCGCATCACACCGCTGCCGGGCACCTCGCCGCGTCGGGCAGCCAGACCGCGAACACCGTCCGCCCGGGCTCGCTCTCCACCTCCACCCGGCCGTCGTGCGCCGCCACCACCGCCCGGACGATCGCCAGGCCCAGCCCCGTGCCGCCCGCGGCACGCGAGCGGGAGGCGTCGCCGCGGGCGAAGCGCTCG
Source organism: Streptomyces sp. NPDC051940 (assembly GCF_040680895.1). NCBI lineage: Bacteria > Bacillati > Actinomycetota > Actinomycetes > Kitasatosporales > Streptomycetaceae > Streptomyces > Streptomyces sp. NPDC051940. The sequence continues at coordinate 20,690 of NZ_JBFAXR010000101.1, forward strand.
AAGACGTCGGGCAGCACCGCCGGCGGGATGCCCGGGCCGTCGTCCTGCACCTCCAGCCGCATCCCGCCGTCCGCGGCGCGCACCCGGGTGGTGACGGTGCTGCCGAGCGGGGTGTGGGTGCGGGCGTTGCCCAGCAGATTGACCAGCACCTGGTGCAGCCGGGCCGGATCGCCCCGGACGAGCGCCGGAGCGTCCGGCAGCTCGATCCGCCAGCGGTGGTCCGGGCCCGCGGCCCGGGCGTCGCTCACGGCGTCCACCACCAGCCGCGACAGGTCCGCCTCCGTCCGCTCCAGCGGACGGCCCTCGTCGAGGCGGGCCAGCAGCAGCAGATCCTCCACCAGCGCCGTCATCCGTCCCGCCTCCGACTCGATCCGGCCCAGCGCGTGCCGGGTGTCCGGACCGGTCTCCTCCCGGCCGCGGCGCGTCAGTTCGGCGTACCCGCGGATCGAGGCCAGCGGGGTGCGCAGCTCGTGGCTGGCGTCCGCCACGAAACGGCGTACCCGCGTCTCGCTCTCGTGCCGCGCCTGCAGCGCCGAGCCGACATGGCCCAGCAGCCGGTTCAGCGCGGTGCCCACCTGGCCGACCTCCGTTCGCCGGTCCGCCTCGGCCACCGGCACCCGCTCGTGCAGCGCCACCTCGCCGCGGTCCAGCGGCAGCCTCGACACCCGGGTCGCCGTGGCGACCACCCGGTGCAGCGGCCGCAGCGCGATCCGTACCACCGCCGCCCCGGCGAACGCCGCCGCGGCCAGTCCGGCCGCCGTCACGCACACCTCGGCGATGATCAGGGTGTCCACCGTGTCCTGCACCCCCGACACGGGCAGTCCCACGACCAGCGTCGTGCCGGGCTCCCGGCCGGCCACCGCCTGCAGCCGGTAGTCGCCCAGGCCCGGGACGGACACCGTGGCCGGGTCGGCGCCGAGGGTCACGCCCAAGAGCGCCTCGCGCTGGCTCGCGGTCAGCTCCTCGGCCTCGCCCTGGTCGGTGCTCACCTGCGCCTCACGCACCTGGCCGTCCTTCAGCTCCGCCCCCACGGTCCCGGGCGGCTGTCCGGGACCGGTGACGAAGTTCGTGCGGGGCGCGTCCACCGGATGCTGTTCGCCGTCCGGCGGCACCGCGCGGCGGGAGATGCCGGTGACCTCCTTGTCCAGCTGCCCGTACAGATACGACTGCAGGGCGAGCGTGCTGACCGTCCCGATCACCGCGCACACCACGGCGACCAGCACCACCGACGAGGCCACCAGCCGCGCCCGCAGCGACCACCGGTTGCGGGGGACCCTCACGGCGCCGGCTTGATCTGGTAGCCGGCCCCCCGCCGGGTGTGGATCATCGGCGGCCGGCCGGCGTCGATCTTCTTGCGCAGATACGACACGTACAGCTCGACGACGTTCGCCTGGCCGCCGAAGTCGTAGCTCCAGACCCGGTCCAGGATCTGGGCCTTGGACAGCACCCGGCGCGGATTGCGCATCAGATAGCGCAGCAGCTCGAACTCGGTGGCGGTCAGCTCGACCGCGTCGCCACCCCGCGAGACCTCGTGCGTGTCCTCGTCCAGCACCAGATCGCCGACCACCAGCACCGACGTACCGCGCGTCTCCGTCCGCCCGGCGCGGCGCAGCAGCCCGCGCAGCCGGGCCACGACCTCCTCCAGGCTGAACGGCTTGGTGACGTAGTCGTCCCCGCCCGCCGTCAGCCCGGCGATCCGGTCCTCGACCGCGTCCCGGGCGGTCAGGAACAGCACCGGCACCTCCGGCGTACGGGCGTGCAGGCGCCGCAGCACCTCCAGACCGTCCAGGTCCGGGAGCATCACGTCCAGCACCACGGCGTCCGGCTGGAAGTCGCGGGCGGCGCGCAGGGCGCTCTGGCCGTCGGCGGCGCAGCGCACCTCCCAGCCCTCGTAGCGCAGGGCCATGGCGAGAAGTTCGGAGAGGGCGGGCTCGTCGTCCACCACGAGCACCCGCACGGGAGGTACGGCGGTCATACGGCCACTGTGCCGGTGGCCGCTGAGAGGAACCTGTCCGGTTCCTGTGAATCAGCTGAGAAGCGTCCCCGGGCCGCCGCCCTCCACCCGCCTCCGGCACGCCGGGCCGGGTCGCGGCCTTCCGGGTAGCGTTCCTCGTGGGCCCCCGGGTATCCGAGGGGCGACAGGCAAACCGCCGCACCGAGAGGGAGCACCTCATGGCGGGTACCGCCAACAAGGACATCGCGGCCGTGCTCCAGGAGTACGCCGACCTGCTGGCCATCACCGGCGGGGACGCCTTCAAGGCCCGGGCGTACCAGCGCGCCGCCCGGGCCGTCGCCGGCCACCCGGCCGACATCGCCGGCCTCGGCGAACGCGGGCTGAAGGACATCCCCGGCGTCGGCGCCTCCATCGCCGGGAAGGTCGCCGAGTACCTGCGCACCGGCACGGTCGCCGACGTGGACGAGCTCCGCGGCCGGATCCCCGCCGGCGTCCGCGAGCTCACCCGGATCCCGGCGCTCGGGCCGAAGAAGGCGCTGCAGCTCCACCAGGAGCTGCACATCTCCTCCGTCGAGGAGCTCGCCGAGGCCATCGAGGGGCAGCGGTTGCGCGGGCTGAAGGGCTTCGGGCCGAAGACCGAGGAGAAGCTGCTGCACGGCATCGGGCTGCTGCGGGCCTCCGTCGGGCGTTCGCCGCTCGACGCGGCGATGGAGCTGGCCGAGCAGATCACCTCCGCGCTCGCGGAGGTCAGGGGCTGCCGGCGGTGCGAGTTCGCCGGTTCGCTGCGGCGGATGCGCGAGACCGTCGGCGACCTCGACATCCTCGCCGCCGCCAAGGACTCCGAGCCGCTGATGGAGGCCTTCGTGGCGCTGCCCGTCACCTCGGAGGTCATCGCCCGCGGCCCCACCAAGACCAGCGTGCGGACCACCGGGGGCATGCAGGTCGACCTGCGCGTCGTACCGCCCGACTCGTGGGGCGCGGCCCTGCAGTACTTCACCGGCTCCAAGGAGCACAACATCCGCACCCGGGAGATCGCCCAGCGGCGCGGGCTGAAGCTCTCCGAGTACAGCCTCTCCCTCGCCAAGACCGGACGTAAGGTCGCCGCCGAGCACGAAGAGGACGTCTACGACCGGCTCGGCCTGCCGTGGATCCCGCCCGTGCTGCGTGAGGACCGCGGTGAGATCGAGGCCGCCCAGCGCGGCGAACTCCCCGAGCTGGTCACCGAACGCGACCTGCGCGGCGATCTGCACACCCACACCGACCTCACCGACGGGCTGGGGTCCCTCGAGGAGATGGTGGCCGCGGCCGCCGAACGCGGCTACGCGTACTACGCCGTCACCGACCACGCGCCGGATCTGCGGATGCAGCGGATGACGAAGGAGAAGATGCTGCGGCAGCGGGAGGAAGTGCGCGCCCTGGACGGGACGTTCGGCCGGCGCCGGGGCGGTCTGCGGCTGCTGCACGGCACGGAGCTGAACATCGGCCCCGACGGCGGTGTGGACTGGCCGGCTGACTTCCTCGAGGGCTTCGACCTGTGCGTGGCCTCCGTCCACTCCCACTTCGACCAGCCGAAGGACGCGATGACCCGCCGGCTGGTGACGGCGGTGAGCAACCCGTACGTGCACGTCCTCGGCCACCCCACCGCCCGGATGCTCGGCCGGCGCGACGGGATCGAGGCCGACTGGGACGCGGTGTTCGAGGCCTGCGCCCGCCACGGCACGGCGCTGGAGATCAACGCCCAGCCGCACCGCCTGGACCTCCCCGACGAGCTGATCCTGCGCGCCCGCCGGCAGGGGGTGAAGTTCTCCGTCGACTCCGACGCCCACTCCGTCCCCCACCTCGGTCAGATGCGCTACGGGATCGGTACGGCCCAGCGCGGCTGGGTCACGAAGGACGAGGTGATCAACACCTGGCCGCTGACCCGGCTGCGGACGTTCCTCGAGCGGACGTGAGGGCGCCCCCCCGGCCCGTACACCGGCAGCCCGGTCCGGGGAGGGACCGGGCTGCCGTGGTGCGTCGGTGGAGCGGGTCGGATCAGTAGTAGGTCTCCAGCAGGTTGAAGTCGTCGCCCAGCGGCCGGGTGGCCGTGCCCGAGGAGTAGTACAGGCAGCTCGAGGTCGAGGTGTTGTGGTCCAGACCCAGGACGTGGCCGGCCTCGTGGCAGGCGGTGTTGCGGTTGCGGGTGTAGGTGCCCGAGTAGTAGTCGTTGAACTTGATGCTGGCACCGGTGATGTACGTGCCGTCGGCGTTCAGCGTGCGCGACGTCTGGCCGACCCAGCCCGTGCCGCCGTAGTTGCCGCTGTAGACGTTCACGCAGTGGTACGAGCTGCCGGGGCAGCCGCCCGTGTACCAGCGGTACCAGGAGTCGATGCCCTCGGTCTCGTTCCAGACCGGCACGGCGTCGCTCAGCGGCCAGCCGTCGCCGCTGTGGTCGAGGAAGTAGATCTGCGGGTGGCTGTGCCCGCTGTACGACCAGCGCTTCATCGGGCAGCCCCAGGTGCGGGCGGTGCCGTAGCTGCAGGCCGCCAGGGTGCTGACGTCGCCGGAGGCGCCGACGGCGGAGGCGTCGCCGACCTGGACGCCCGGCACGCCGCTCGCCGACAGCTTCGCGGCGACCTGCTCCGGGCTCACGCCCGGCGCCGGCGTGTACAGCGTGGTCTTCAGCCCGCCCTTGGCCGTCTTCTCGACGGTGAACACGTCGAGCTGGTGGCTGTCCTGGGCGGCGGCGGGCGCGGCCTTCGCGGGTGCGGCCGCGGTCGCGGAGACCCCCGCCAGAGACGCGGCGATGCCGAGGAGCAGCACCGCGAGCATGCGCAGACAACGGACCATCAAGAATCCCCCTGCTTCTTCCGGTTCGACAGGAACGCGGCCGGGACCGCATGCCGTGCGGATCGTCGAAGATCCCCCGTGTGCCCCCGGTGCCGCCGCACCAGGAAAGCCCGGGCGGGGCGGACGGGGCCAGTGATTCGAGGCCATTCGAATCCATGGTCCGTACGCCCCCACTTGCGGAATCAGTCCCGCCGGGCCAGCTCCAGCACCGGTGCCGCGCGATGCGTGCACACGTACAGCACCCGCCGCGCCTCCCGGTGACGGGTGACGAGGCCGGAGCGGAGCAGCACGCCGAGGTGGTACGACACCGTGGACGGCGTCAGCCCGTGCCGGCCGGCGAGTTCGGCCGTCGAGCGCGCCGTGGTGAGGTCCGCCAGCAGCAGGGTGCGGGTGTCGCCCATGAGCCGGTGCACGGGTCCCTGCCCGGACCGGCCGGCCGCCGTGGCGGCCGCGACCGGGTACAGCAGGGCGGGCGGCGACGGATCCGCCGTACCGACGGCGACCACCGGGCCGTCCGAGCCCCGGACGGGCATGAGCAGCAGCCCGTCCACCGGGCCCAGCCGCCGCGGCCGGCCCGCCGCGACGGTCAGCAGCCCTCCGGCCAGGCCGACCGCCGGGTGCAGCGTGCCGAGCATCTCATCGAGGCCGTCACGGGAGGCCTGCCGTGCCCGGTGGCCGATGTCGGCGTCCAGCCGGGCGCGCAGTTCCGGCCAGCGGGTGCGCAGCGCGCCGTCCCAGAAGGCCGCCAGCTCCCGGGCCGCCGTGCGGGCCAGCAGATCCTCCCCGCGCTCCAGGGTGCCGCGTACCAAGGGCGAGCGGGTGCGGGCCAGTTCGGCCCGGATCCGCTCGGGCGGGGTGGTGGCCACCCGGTGCAGTTCGTCGTCGAGGGACGACTCGTAACCCTCGGGCCACGGCGTGAAGAACGGCGGGAGGCCGCCCCCGCCCCGGGCGCCCCCGGCCCCGTACATCAGCTCCGTCAGCAGGGGCAGCCGCCGGGCGGTCCGTTGCCGGCCCGTCCCGCGCAGCGCCCGTGCCGCCGTCCACAGCGGTGATATGAAGAAGCGGACGCGTCCCAGCGCCCGCCGGTCCAGCTCGCAAGAGAACACCGGCCATCCCCCTTGGCTCCGTGTCGGCTCGTGCTCGTTCGGCGACTGCGGGTCATCTGACACCGGAGGTACGGCCGTGGAGGAGGAGGTATTGAGCCGTCCCAGGGCGAAAGCCCGCCATTCCAGCCCCTGGAACGGGGGACGGCGTCAGGCCGGGCCGCCCCCGAGGCCGATCTCGTTGCCGTCGGGATCGCGGTAGGTCATCTTCCGTACGCCGTTGTCGTACGTCTCGCGCGTCGTGGGCTCGAGCCCGCGGGCCGCGATGCCGGCGACGCGGTCGTCGAGGTCCTCGACGAAGAGGGTGAGCAGGGCGTGGCCCGCGCGGTCCGGCAGATGCTCGATGTACAGGAAGCGGTGCTCGGCGAGCTTCCAGACCGCCTCGTGATCGTTGGGGTAGAAGGCGGGGACCGCGCCGAGCAGCCGCTCGTACCAGTCGCATGCCGCCATGTAGTCGCGGACGGGGACACCGGCGAAGAGTTCGAGGGACATGCGGCCCATCGTAGGTGCGGGGGCCGTGCGAGCCGGTGAGGTCAGGGGGCGTCGCCGAGTGGGCCCCGGAGGAAGTCGCGGATCGTTTCCCCGGCGGTGTGGCGCGGGCGCCAAGCTCGGCGAGCAGCGCACTGCCGACGGTGCCGCTCGCCCCGGAGACGGGCGATCCGCCGCATACCGTCGCTGCCGTTCAACTCGGCTCACCTCGCCCGGTTGTGGCCGTTGCCGCCCTTGTGCCCGGCGATACCCGTGAGGCGCGCAGTACGTCGGGACGGTGGGCAAACGCCCGGGACCCGGTGTCAGGTTCCGGGTACCGGGCGGTCGGTGGGGCCGCTACCCGGCGGTGATGCGGCCGACGGCCTGCCGGGTGAGTTCCCGGCCGTGCGGGGCGTCGTCCAGGGCGCGGTGCAGGGCCAGCCCTTCGATCAGGGCGTCGAGCTGGCGGGCGGTGGCGGGGTCGAAGTGCCGCTCCAGCAGCGCGCGGCTGGCCCGCATCCAGTCGCCGGTGAGCGCCCGGTACTCCGGGCGCCTGGCGGCGAGGGTGTACAGCTCCTGCGCGAGCACCAGGTCGCGGCGCGGCCCCTCGGACAGCGCGTGCACCAGATCCGTGACGGCCTCGCGGGCGTCGTCCGGCGTACGGGCCGGGGCGAGGTGCCGTTCGAAGACGGCGGCGATGTCCCCCGCGAAGCGGGCGAAGGACTGGCGGAGCAGGTCGTCGATGCCGGTGAAGTGGTACGTCATCGACCCCAGCGGCACGCCCGCGCGCGCGGCGATCCTGCGGTGCGAGGCGCCGGTGACGCCTTCCTCGGCGATCAGGTCGAGGGCCGCGGCGAGGATGCGTTCGCGCCGCTCGGGGTCGGTGTGTCCGGTGGCCATGGGGCTCAGAGGGGACGGACGGGGCGGGCCGGGTTGCCGACGGCGACGACGTTCGCGGGCACGTCCCGGGTGACGACGGCGCCCGCGCCGATCACCGAGTTGTCGCCGATGGTGACACCCGGGCAGACGATGACACCGCCGCCCAGCCACACGTTGTCGCCCAGGGTGACGGGCTTCGCGGCCTCCAGCTTGTCCCGGCGCGGCTGCGGCTCCAGCGGGTGCGTCGGGGTGAGCAGCTGGACGTTCGGCCCGATCTGGCAGTCCGCGCCGATGGTGATCGCGGCGACGTCCAGGGCGGTCAGGCCGAAGTTGACGAAGGTGCGGGCGCCGATGGAGATGTTGCTGCCGTAGTCGACGTACAGCGGCGGCCGGACGTGCGCGTCCTCGCCCAGCGCGCCGAGCAGCTCGGCGAGGACGGCCCGCGCCGCGTGCGGGTCCTCGGGGTACGCGGCCAGGTACCGGGCGGACAGCCGTGTCGCGCGGTGCATCCGCCGCTCCAGCTCCGGGTCGTCGGCCAGGTAGAGATCGCCGGCGAGCATGCGCTCCGCGTTGCTGCGCGGATCGTCGGCGAAGTGGTCGGTCGGCATGCGTACGATCGTACACCCCGGAGCGTACGACCGTACGCTCGGGCGGCCGACGGCTCCGCGTTTGAGCCGGGCGGGCCCGGCAACTCGCCCCGTGAGGAGGGAATATGGAGATTTCCGGGTTCCTTACGGCGATCGGGGTCGGGATCGTGATCGGCATCCTCGGCAGGCTCGCCCTGCCGGGGCGGCAGCGGATCGGCATCCTCTGGACGCTCGTCGTCGGCATCGTGGCGGCGCTCGCCGGCACGTTCGTGGCTGACGCCTTCGACGTCGCCGAGACACCGGGGGTGGACTGGTGGGAGCTGGTCATCCAGGTCGGCCTCGCGGCCATCGGCGTCGGGATCGTCGACCGCGCCAAGGCAGGACGCTGAGCGCGGGCGTCGCGGGCATCACGTCGTGGGCCCCGGGTACCCGAGGCCCATGACCGAGCACAGCACTGAACCCAGGACCGCGCCCGTCACCGGCGAGGGACTTCCCGACGGGACGGCGCGGGCCGTCCGTGAGGCCGTCCGCGACGAGCTGAGGCACGAGCTGCGGGAGGAGGCCGCGCGCCGCCGGTCCGCGCTTCGGCTGTACGCCGGATCCAGTGCCGCCGGGCTCTACGGCGGCGCGTCCCTCGTGATCTGCCTTGCCCTGCTGCTCGCCCTGGCCGTACCCGGCTGGGCCGCGGCCCTCATCATGGCCGCCCTGCTGCTGTCCGTCTCCGTGTGGCTGCGCGAGGCCGCGCGGCCCGGGGTGTCCATGCCCTTCGGGACGACGGGCAGCGCCGAGGCGGACCAGGCCGGTGAGCCGACCGTCGCCGCCAGGACGAGCGAGGCGACCGGCGCGACCGCCGCATCGAACCCGTTCGGCGCGACCTCGGCCCCCGCGGCCCCGGACGGCGCCGGCCAGCGCGGCCCCCGCACCCCCGGCCACAGCACCGGATCAGCGGCGGCACCGGGCGAGTCCGAGGCGGAGCCGCCCTCGTACCCGCCCTCGTACCCGCCGCGGCAGGGGTGAGCGGTGCTGCTGCGGCACAGGCGCACCGTCGTGGTCACCGGCGCCAGCGGCGGTGTGGGCCCGGGCCGCGGCCCGCGCGTTCGCCGCACGCGGTGACCGGCTCGCCCTGCTGGCGCGCGGCCGGGCGGGGCTGCGGGCGGTGGCCGACGAGGTACGCGCGGGCGGGGGCAAGGCGGTGGCCGTTCCGGCCGACATGGCCGACCACCGGTGTGTGGAGGAGGCCGCCGACCGGATCGAGGGCGAGCTGGGCCCCATCGACGTGTGGGTCAACAACGCCTTCGCCGGCGCCCTGGCGCCGTTCGTGGAGCTGACCCCCGAGGAGTTCCGGCGGATCACGGACGTGACGTACCTCGGCTGCGTGAACGGCACCCGGGCGGCCCTCGCCTACCGCGGTATCCCGTACCAGGCGGCGTACAGCGGCGCCAAGCACGCCATCCAGGGCTTCAACGAGTCGGTGCGGTGCGGTGCGAGCTGCTCGCCTGCGGCAGCCGGGTGCGTACGACCCGATGGTGCAGCTTCCCGCGGTCAACACCCCGCAGTTCGACTGGACGCTGAACCGGCTGCCCGGCCGCGCCCGCCACGCTGATCGCCAACGCGGTGGTGCCGGGCCTGCTCGACCGCTATCTGGCGCGCACCGCCTTCGCCGCCCAGCAGAACCGCGGTGAGTTCCCCGACGACGAACCGGTCAACCTCTGGCTGCCCGCCGACGACACGGGCGCGGACCCCGGCGCCCACGGCCGGTTCGACGCGGAGTCGCACCCGGCGAGCGCGGAGGGCTGGCTGTCCCGCCACCGCAGGTCCCTGCTCCTCGGAGCGGGCGCGGCCGCCGCCGCCGCACGCGCGGCGGGACGGCGGATCCCCTTGACGCGGTCAGCGCCGGGTTCGCCGCGCCCTGGGTCGGGAGCACGCTGCCGTCGGTGACCAGCAGGTTCGGTACCGCGAACGTGCGCAGGTCCGCGTTCACCACGGCGTCCTGCGGGCGTACGCCCATCCGGCAGCCGCCGACCGGATGCGCGTACCGCTCGACGGTGAGCACCTCCGAGGCGCCCGCCGCCCGCACGATGCGTGAAACGCGCCACCGGGATGCCGTGGCGGTCGGTCTCCGCGTCCAGCGTCACCCGGTTCCCCGCCTGCGGCAGGAACTCGCACAGCGCCCCCAGTACGCCCAAGTGGACGTAGTCGTCAATGTACGCGCGCAGCTCCGCGCCCCAGTGGCCGATGGCGGCGATGTGCTCGGCCCAGACGATGGGGAGAGGAGCCACCGTCTGGACCGAGACTCCCCGGACGTACGGCCGCGAGGCGTCCGTCTCGTAGAAGGCCTCCGTGCAGACCTCCGCCGGCGGCGCCTTGTACATCCGGATCTCGTCCTCGAACCGGCCGGCCGTCTGCGGTGCGCCCTGCACCATCACATAGCGGCCGACCTGGTCGTACTCGTTGCCAGGCCATGCAGCCCGCGCGGATCTCCGCGCCGTGGCCGGCGTCCGCTCCAGAGCCGACACCTTGTCGGAAGCACATGCAGGGTGAGGGTGCCCTCCTCGGCGTCCACGACGAACGTCCCCGGCGTGGACGACAGCAGCGCCCCGGCCACCCCGCCCCGCCCCGGGGAGGCGTTCCTCACCGGCGGGCCGCGCGGGTGCGGGAGCTGTCGGCCCTGCGGATCGCGGTCAGCAGCTCCGACCTGCTCATCCGGGACCGGCCCCCGATCCGCAGGGCCTTGGCGATGCCGTACAGATGCTGCTTGGACGCCTGCTCGTCGACGCCCTCACCGCTGCGGCCGCCCCGCTGCCGGGGCCGCGCCGACCGCGGGTCCGACGGGGCCTTGCGGCCGCGCTCCTTGCGCTGCCAGTGGTCGCCGACCTTCTCGTACGTGTGCTTGAGCGCCGCGTACGCCACGCGGTGGGCGCGCTCGCCCTCGCCGTACTGGCCGACCGCGGAGTCGTGGGCCTTGATCCATGTGCGCTGGGCGCCCTTGGGCGAACGTGCCAGGGTGGACGGCAGTTCCTGTTTGCCGGGCATGGGCTCGGGTCACCTCCTGGCGGTCCGGGACCGGCCCGGCCGCCGTCAGCGGTGTGCGGGGTCGGCGTCCGAGTGCCCCCGAAGCGACTCGGCCATGCGCCGGTCCAGCGAGACACGGACCAGCCCCGCGGCGAGCGCCGCCAGGTCGTCCTGGTCCACCAGGGCGGCCAGTCTCCCCGGGTCCTCCGGCAGTCCGAGCGCGTGGGCGCCCTGCAGGACCTTGTCGTCCAGACAGGGGACCAGCTCGGGCCAGACGGCCTGGGCCTCCCGCAGGAAGATGTCGACCCCCGCCGGACCCAGCCCCGGCACCTGGCGCAGCAGCCGGCCGACCGCCGCGGTGTCGCCGTGGGCCTGGCCGCGCAGGTTGCGCAGATCGCCCGCGTACGCGTCCAGCAGCAGCCGCGCGCCGTCACCCAACTGGGTCGCGGTGCGCTCGTCGTAGCGCCGGTAGCCGCCGCGGCCCAGCGCGTCCACGCGCTGCTGCCGGCTCGCCTCCAGCATGCGCCGGGGGTCGCGCATACCCGCGGCGAACAGCTCGCGCGCCGCCGCCACCGCGGTCGAGGCACGGATCCGGGCGGCCAGCAGACAGGCCAGGACCAGCAACTGGTACAGCGGCTGCGGGGTGTCGCGCAGCCGGATCCCCGCCTCGGCGGCGTAGGTCTGCCCGGCGGTGTCCAGCAGCGCGCCCACCCGGCGCCGCTGCTCCGCGGCGGAGGTCATGCCGGCTTCCACGGGTCGTGGCCCGACGACGTCGGTCGGTGCCGCAGTGCGGGCAGGCCCGCCGTCGGACCGTCGGTGTCGCGTTCGGCGGTGACCGTGTCCACCACCGGGTGCGTCACGGCGATGTCCTCCTCGGTGAGCTCCTGTGAGGTCATGTTCACCCGCTCGCGGAACTCCTGCCACAGGGCGACCGGCGCCGGCTCCGGTATGTGCGCCGGGGTGCCGGCCGTGGCCGCCTCCTCGTCAGGTGTTCCCGGGCCGTTTGACCCACCGCACCCCGGGTACCCCGGCACCCCGGCCGGGCATCCGCCGGTGTGACGCCCCTCCGGGCCGCCGCGGTGCCCGCACACCTGGAGCCGAGCGACCCGAGGAGGCGATCATGCCCCACCCGTGGTGGCGGGGAGCCGCATGCGCGAACGAGGATCCGGAGCTGTTCTTCCCGGTCTCCTCGGCCGGACCGGCAGCGCGTGAACGCGAGCGGGCCAAGGCCGTGTGCCGCCGCTGCGTCGTGGCGGACGACTGTCTGGACTGGGCGCTGCGTCTGGGCCGGCCCGCCGGTATCTGGGGCGGACTGGACGAGGAGGAGCGGGCCGCGCTGCGCCGGCGCCGCCTGGCCCGCCGTGGGAAGGAGCACCTGTGAGTACGTACGTCTACGGCATCGCACGCGCGGGGACGGGCGACGTCCCCGCCGCGCCCGGCACGCCTCGTCGGCGACGGGGAGTTCGTCGCGTACGTCAGCGACGCCCCGGACGGACTGGAGCCGGTCCGCAGCCAGTTGCGGGCCCACCAGGACGTGCCGGCCGAGGCCGCCGTGGCCGGAACGGTGCTGCCGATGCGCTTCGGAGCCGTCACCCGGGACGATGACGCCGTCCGGGAGGTCCTCGCCGAACGGACGGAGCACTACCGACCGCGCGGCGGCGGCTGGCCGGCCGACCTCTCGTTCCTGGTGGACCGGGACGCGGCGGGCGACTTCGTGAACACGGCGGACTTCCCGCAGCCCGGACCGGCCTGAAGCACGCAGGAGGGGTGGGGGGGCGCGGGGTGGCCCCAGCCCGGCGGGGGGGGGTGTTTGCGGCGTACAAAAGTAAGAAGCGCACCAGGGGGCGCGGCCCCGCGGCG